>DATMJT010000608.1:0-10265 GCA_035553735.1 Pilimelia sp. | reverse complement strand
GGCGTGGAATACCACTGTGCTACCCCGGCGCACGTCCGACGATGCCCGGGGCGGGGCCAGCCGCGGCGTGGCTGCCCCCGCCCCGGGCCCCGGCTACCGTCCGGCGCCGGCGGGACCGGCGAAGCCCGGCACGCCGCGGCGCGGGCCGACCGGCCACCGCGGCGGCCCGCCGGGGGCCACGCCGCGCGCCGACACGCTCTCGTGCGGCTCCGGCGGGATCGCCGGGCAGCGCGTCCCGGGCGGCGGGGTGCGCCGCGAGACCAGGTACCGGTCCACGGCACCGGTCACGCAGCGCCCGCGGCCGTAGGCCCCGTGGCCCCAGCCCCGGTAGGTCAGCAGCGTGGCCTGGCCGCGCAGCTGCCGGGCGGCGTTGCGGGCCCACAGGATGCCCGTCGCCGGGTCGTGCTCGGTGTTGGCGAGCAGCAGCGGGGCGTCGCCGCGCGGGACCAGCGGCCGCTGCGGGTTGGCGACGCGGGCGGGCCAGCCCAGGCACGCGGCGAAGGAGGCCACCCCGATGGCGGTGTACCGCACGTCGGGCGCCAGCCGCGCCATCTCGCGCTGGTACCCGGCGTACTCCCGGTAGTCGCGCGCCGGCAGCCGCCAGTCGGAGCAGAAGACCGCCGGGAACGCGTTCTCCACCAGGTCCGGCTCGGCGGAGCGTGACACCGGGGCCGGTCCGGTCGGCGCGGACGGCCTGGGTGCCGCCGCGGCCGCGGGCGGGCCCGGCCGGACCAGCATCCGCCGCGCCAGGGCCCGGGTCCGCTCACCGGCGGTGGGGCCGGGCACGCGGCCGGTGTCGACCCACACCAGCAGCTCGGCGAGGGCGAACCAGTCCGGCCCGTAGCCGGCGGCGAACGCCGTGTTGATCAGATCCCAGGAGGTGACGAGGTAGCTGGGGTCGAACGGGTTCTTCAGCTGGCCGCGGTCCGCCCGGCGCAGCAGGTCGTGCCACAGGGCGCGGATGTCGCGCCCGGCCAGCGCGCAGCGGCGGTCGCGCTGGCAGCCCTTGACGAACTCGGTGAACGAGTCCTGCGCGGTGATCGTGGTGGTCCGCAGGAAGTCCCGGGTGCCCAGGCTGTGGTCCATGTTGCTGTCCAGGGCCAGCGCCCGCACCCGGTGCGGGAACAGCTGGGCGTACTGCTGGCCGATCAGGGTGCCGTAGGAGATGCCGTAGTAGGTGAGCGCCCGCTCGCCGAGGGCGGCGCGGATCGCGTCGAGGTCGCGCACCGTGCTCAGCGTGTCCACGTGGTCGAACAGCGGCCCGGTGTGGCGCCGGCAGTCCGCGCCCAGCCGGCGGTTGTAGCGCACCATCGCCGTGAAGTCGGCCTGGCTGCGCAGGTCCGGTGACGGCGCCTGGAAGAGCAGGTCCAACGAGCAGCGGACCGGGTGGCTGCGGCCCACGCCGCGCGGGTCGAAGCCGACGAGGTCGAACCGTCGGGTCACCTCCGGGCTGAAGTAGTCCGCACCGAACAGCGCGAAGTCCACTCCGGATCCGCCCGGGCCGCCGGGGTTGACCAGGAGGGAGCCGATCCGGGCCGCGGGGTCGGTGGCCCGGCGGCGGGCGAGCGCCACGTCGACCGTGCCGCCGTAGGGCCGCGACCAGTCGACCGGCACCGTGATCGTGCCGCACTGGGCGGTGGGGTCCTCGGGGCAGGGCCTCCAGACGACGCCGGCCGGGCGGGCGGCCGCACCGCCGGGATGGACCAGCACGGTCGGCGCCACCAGGGCGCCCACGGTGGCCACGAGTGTGAGCACCCGGGTCGTTATTCGCACACTTCCTCCAGTCCGTCACGACCGCGGTCGGCGAGCCCCCAGGCACACCCGGCGTCCCGCGCCAACGGGTACATCTTCGTGCCGGCGGCCCGCCGCGGCGGCCATCCCGGGCGGGAGCCCACCGCGCGTGTCGGCGCGGCGACCTATTCTTGGCCAGGTCATGAACCCACCCCTGGCGCGGCTGCGCGCCCGACTGCCCGAGCTGATGGTCACCGACGCGCACCGGCTGGCCCGTCGGCTCGACGGCGCGCGCCGCCTGGCCGACCCGGACCGGGTCGCCGACCTCGCCGCGCGGATCGCCGCCGAGGTCGACGCCGCCCAGGCCCGGGTCGACGCGCGCCGCGCCGGCGTGCCGGCGGTGAGCTACCCGCCGGAGCTGCCCGTCAGCGGCCGGCGCGAGGACATCCTCGCCGCGATCCGCGACCACCAGGTGGTGGTCGTGGCCGGCGAGACCGGTTCGGGCAAGACCACCCAGCTGCCCAAGATGTGCCTGGAGCTGGGGCGGGGGGTGCGCGGCCGGATCGGGCACACCCAGCCGCGCCGGCTCGCCGCCCGGGCGGTGGCCGACCGGATCGCCGCCGAGCTGGGCACCCCGCTGGGCGGCGCGGTCGGCTACCAGGTGCGCTTCACCGACCGGGCGGGCCCGGACACCCTGGTCAAGGTCATGACCGACGGGATCCTGCTCGCCGAGCTGAGCCAGGACCGGCTGCTGCGCCGGTACGACACCCTGATCATCGACGAGGCGCACGAGCGCAGCCTCAACATCGACTTCATCCTGGGCTACCTCAAGCAGCTGCTGCCCCGCCGGCCCGACCTCAAGGTCGTCATCACCTCGGCCACGATCGACCCGCAGCGGTTCGCCCGGCACTACCCCGGCCCCGACGGGCGGCCGGCGCCCATCGTCGAGGTGTCCGGGCGCACGTACCCGGTGCAGGTGCGCTACCGGCCGCTCACCCCACCGGCCGCCGACGACCCCGACGCCGGCGGCGAGGCGGAGCCCCGCGACCAGATCGAGGCGATCCGCGCGGCAGTGGCCGAGCTGCGCGCCGAGGGCCCCGGCGACATCCTGGTCTTCCTCAGCGGGGAGCGGGAGATCCGCGACACCGCCGACGCGCTGCGCCGCGCGGACCTGCCGGACACCGAGGTGCTGCCGCTGTACGCGCGGCTGTCCAGCGCCGAGCAGCACCGCATCTTCCAGCCGCACCCGGGGCGGCGGATCGTGCTGGCCACCAACGTCGCCGAGACGTCGCTGACCGTGCCCGGCATCCGGTACGTCATCGACCCGGGCACCGCCCGCATCTCGCGCTACAGCCACCGGCTCAAGGTGCAGCGGCTGCCCATCGAGCCGGTCTCGCAGGCGTCGGCCGACCAGCGCAAGGGCCGCTGCGGGCGGGTCGCCGACGGCATCTGCATCCGGCTCTACGACGAGGCCGACTTCGCCGCCCGGCCGCAGTTCACCGACCCGGAGATCCTGCGCACCAACCTGGCCTCGGTCATCCTGCAGATGGCCGCGCTGGGCCTGGGCGACGTCGCCGGGTTCCCGTTCCTGGAGCCGCCGGACCGGCGGCAGGTCACCGACGGCGTGCGCCTGCTGGAGGAGCTGGGGGCCCTGGAGCCCGGCGGCTCCGGCGCCCCCCGGCTGACTCCGCTGGGCCGGCGCCTGGCCCAGCTGCCGGTGGACCCGCGGCTGGGGCGGATGGTGCTGGAGGCCGAGCGCAACGGCTGCGTCGCCGAGGTCATCGTCATCGCCGCCGCGCTGTCCATCCAGGACCCGCGGGAACGCCCGACCGAGCGGCGGGCGGCCGCCGACGCCCAGCACGCCCGCTTCGTCGACCCGGAGTCGGACTTCCTGGCCCTGCTGAACCTGTGGAACCACCTGCGCGAGCGACAGCGGGAGCTGTCCTCCAGCGGCTTCCGCCGGATGTGCCAGGCGGAGTTCCTCAACTACCTGCGGGTGCGCGAGTGGCAGGACGTGGTGAGCCAGCTGCGGCAGGTGGTGCGCGACCTCGGCGTGACGGTGAACAGCGTGCCCGCGGCGCCGCCGGCGATCCACGTCTCGCTGCTGGCCGGGCTGCTGTCGCACCTCGGCCTCAAGGACGTCGAGAAGCAGGACTACCTGGGCGCCCGCGGCGCCCGCTGGGCCATCTTCCCGGGCTCGGCGCTGTTCCGGAAGCGGCCGCAGTGGGTGATGGCCGCCGAGCTGGTGGAGACCTCGCGGCTGTGGGGGCGGGTCTGCGCGCGGATCGACCCGGAGTGGGTGGAGCCGCTGGCCGGGCACCTGGTCAAGCGCTCCTACAGCGAGCCGCGGTGGTCCCGGCGGCAGGCGGCGGTGCTGGCCACCGAGAAGGTGACCCTGTACGGGCTGCCCGTCGTGGCCGCCCGCCGGGTCAACTACGGGCGCATCGACCCGCAGCTGTCCCGGGAACTGTTCATCCGGCACGCCCTGGTGGAGGGCGACTGGGACACCCGGCACGAGTTCTTCCACGCCAACCGGGCGCTGCTGGACGAGGTGGCCGAGCTGGAGCACCGGGCACGGCGGCGGGACATCCTGGTCGACGACGAGACGCTGTTCGAGTTCTACGCCGCCCGGATCCCGGCGGACGTGGTCTCCGGGCAGCACTTCGACGCCTGGTGGAAGAAGGAGCGCCGGTCCCGGCCGGACCTGCTGTCCTTCACGACCGAGATGCTGGTCAACGCGGGGCGCGGCGGCGTCGCCGAGGCGGACTACCCCGAAGCCTGGCAGCAGGGCGACCTGACGCTACCCCTGTCGTACCAGTTCGAGCCCGGCGCGGCGACGGACGGGGTGACCGTGCACGTCCCGGTGGCGGCGCTGCCCGCGGTGGACCCGGCCGACTTCGCCTGGCAGGTGCCGGGGCTGCGGCTGGAGCTGGTCACCGCGCTGCTGCGCACGCTGCCCAAGGCCACCCGGCGCAACTTCGTACCCGCCCCGGACTACGCGGCGGCGGCGCTGCACGCCCTGACCCCGCGCAAGGAGCCGCTGCTGGACGGGCTGGAGCGGGCGCTGCGCGCGCTCACCGGCGTGGTGGTCCCGCGCGCCGAGTGGGGCCTGGACCGGGTGCCGGACCACCTGCGGGTGACCTTCCGGGTGGTGGACGCCGAGGGCGGCACCCTGGCCGAGGGCAAGGACCTGGCCGCGCTGCGGGAGCGGCTGGCGCCGAAGGTGCGCGAGACCCTGGCCGAGCCCGCCGACGGGCTGGCCCGCTCCGGGCTGACCGGCTGGGACTTCGACGCGCTGCCGCGCACCGTGCGGCGCCGCCGGGGCGCCATCGAGGTGACCGGCTACCCGACGCTGGTCGACGAGGGCGAGTCGGTCGCGATCCGGGTGGTGGAGACGCCGCACGCCCAGCGGGTGCACCTGTGGCAGGGCGTACGACGGCTCCTGTGGCTGGGCGTGCCGCCGCCGCTGAAGAGCCTCCAGGCCCGGCTGGGCAACGCCGAGCGCCTGGCGCTCAGCCGCAACCCGCACGGCGGCGTGCCGGCCCTGCTGGCCGACTGCGTCACCGCCACGCTGGACGCCCTCATCGGCGAGCACGGCGGCCCGCCGTGGGACGCCGCCGGCTTCGCGGCGCTGCGCGACGCGGTGCGCGCCGCGCTGCCGGGCCGGCTGTACCAGGTGGTCACCGAGGTGCAGCGGATCCTGGCCGCGGCCCACGGCGTGGAGCAGCGCCTGGGCGGTACCCGCAACCCGCTGCTGCTGCCCGCGCTGACCGACATCCGCGCGCAGCTCGCCGGGCTGGTCTACCCGGGCTTCGTGGCCACCACCGGGGCGGCCCGGCTGCCGGACCTGCCGCGCTACCTGCGCGCCGTCGAGGCCCGGCTGGACCGGCTGCCGGCCAACCCGCGACGCGACGGCGAGCTGATGGCCGCGGTCCATGCGGTGCAGCGGGAGTACCGGCAGCTGTTCGACCGGCTCGGCGGCGGCGGGCCCCGGGCGGGCGAGCTGGCCCGGATCCGATGGATGATCGAGGAGCTGCGGGTCAGCTACTTCGCCCAGGGGCAGGGTACCGCGTACCCGGTCTCGGACGTACGGATCTACCGGGCCATGGACGACCTGGAACCCTGAGCGTCTCGTCGACTCTCGACCCGGCGAAGGGGCGCGTCCGATCGCGCCGGTGCGCGAGCGCCGGGAGCGACATCGAGCGGGGACCGGCCGCCCTGGCGGGACCGCGATGAACAAGCCGCGATGAACAGGGGCAGCACGAGTTGCCGCACGAGCCGGGACCCGCGGCGCCCGGGTCCCCGTACGCGATCCAGGGCAGGGCCCCGGCGCCCCTGCGCGACGGGCGCAGATCAGTCGGGCTGTGGGGGCGGGCTGACCCGCTGGGCGTCGTCGCCGGCCAGGGCCGCGGCCACGGTGCGGTACACCGGCAGCCGGTCCAGCAGGCCGACGACGTGCAGCACCCTGGTCAGGAACGCGTTGGGCGCGGCCAGCCGCAGCCAGCCGCCCGACTCGGCGCAGGCGCGCTCGGCGACCACGAACGCGGACAGCCCGGTGGAGTCGCAGAACTGCAGCGGTGTCAGGTCCACGACGATCCGGTTGGCCTGCCGGTCGAGCAGGTCGTCGACCGTACGCTGCAGCCGGGCGGCGGCGTCGATGTCGAGCTGGCCGCGCAGGGCCAGCACCACGGCCTCGTCGCGGGGCTGTTCGGTTACGGTCACATCCATCTGGTCCACTCCTCCCCGGTCGACCCTATGGCCGGGGGGCGCGAACGGCACGGCGCAGCGCCGGACAGGTCACCCTTTTCGGCGCGTCCTCAGGGTGCCGGCGGGCGATTCGCGGAGTGACCGACCGCGCCGACCAGGCGCAGCAGGTCGGCCAGCCGGTTGGCGTAGCCCCACTCGTTGTCGTACCAGCCGAAGATCTTGACGCTGTCGTCCACCACCGAGGTGAGCCCGCCGTCTATCACGCACGACTCCGGCGCGCCGAGGATGTCCGAGGACACGATCGGCTCCTCCGTGTAGCCAAGGTGCAGCTTGAACTGGCTCGCCGCGGCGGCGGCCAGCGCGGCGTTGACCTCGCCGCGGCTGGTGGTCCGGTCGACCCGCACCACCAGGTCGGCGGCGCACCCGATGGCCGCGGGCACCCGCACGGCGAAGGCATCGAAGCGCCCCGCGAGCGCAGGGAACGCCGCCGAGACGGCGCGCACCGTGTCGCCGGCCCGGACGGGCACGATGTTCACCGCGGCGGCCCGGCCGGTCCGCGGGTTGGCGTGCGGCCCGTCGTGCAGGGCGCTGTGCGTGCTGTCGTAGGCGTGGATGCTGGTGAGCTGCGCCTGGCGAACGCCGAAGTGCTCCCCCAGCACCGCCAGCACCGGCGCCACCGCGTTGGTGGTGCAGCAGCCGGGCGAGACGATGCGGTGCCGCGCCGGATCGAACTGGTGCTCGTTGATTCCCCAGATGAGGGTGGCGTCCGGATCGGGACCCGCCGCGGACAGCAGGACCCGGTGCGCCCCGGCCGCCAGGTGGCCGACCAGGTCGTCGCGGCGGAAGAACCGTCCGGTGGACTCGAGCACCACGTCCACGCCGACGCGGGACCAGGGGATGCGCGCCGGGTCGGGTTCGCTGAAGACCCGCAGCGCCTCCCCCTCGACCAGGATCCGGTCCCCCCGCGCCGTCACCGGGGCCTCGAGGCGGCCCCGCAGCGTGTCGTAGCGCAGCAGGTGGGCCAGCGTCGGCGCGTCGGCGAGGTCGTTCACGGCCACGACGCGGACGTCGGGGCGCGCCCGCAGGGTCCGCCACACGCTCCGGCCGATGCGGCCGAATCCGTTGATCGCGACGCGAACTGTCATGGGTGCTGTCTCCCGAGATAGGCGTGGCCGCCCCGCCAGCGGCCCCCGGTGAGGGTACGTGCCGGTGCGCGGCCCCGGCACACCCCGTTCGGGGTATCGGCGGGGGCCTGGTGATGAGCTTCGGGATGCCCTCATGCTACGGTTCGTAACCGCTCTACTACAAAAGTTACCGGTACGGCGGAGAGATCGGCCGCGGGGCCGCCTCCGCGGTGCGCCCACGATGCCCCGCCTCCCCGCGGCAGCGGCCGCGGCTCAGGTGGGCTCCGCCGGGCCGGTCAGCGGCAGTCGGACGGTGAAGGTCGCCCCGGGCCCGTCGGCGTCGCGCAGCGCGATGCTGCCCCCGTGCCGTTCCACGATGACCCGGGCCAGGGCGAGGCCGAGGCCGGTGCCGGGAATCCCCCGCTCGTGCGCCGTGGCGCCGCGGAAGAACCGGTGGAACAGCCGGGGTCGTTCCGCCGGCGGAATACCGAGCCCGGTGTCGGCGACGATCAGCTCGGCAACCGGCCCGTCAGACCGCACCGCCACCCGGACCCGCCCTCCGTCCGGGCTGTACTTGACGGCGTTGCTGAGCAGGTTGTCCAGCGCCTGGCGCAGCCGGGCGGGATCGGCCACCGCCGGCAGGCGGTCCGGCGCGTCCACGACCATCGCCACCCCGGCGGCCCGGGCGGTCGTTCCGGCCGCCGCCACCGCCTCGGCCACCACCCGCGCCAGGTCGCACGACGCCAGGCACAGGGTGCTGTGGCCGGACTCCAGGCCCGCAAGGTCCAGCAGGTCGGCGATGATGCTGCGCAGCACCTCGGCGTTGCCGTGGATGGCGCGTAGCAGCCGCTCCCGGTGCTCGGCCAGCTCGTCGCCGCCGTTCAGCAGCAGCTCGCTCAGCGACGCGATGGAGGTCAGCGGCGTCCGCAGGGCGTGACCGGCCAGGGCGATGAACTCGTCCCGGATGCGGTCCAGCTCCGCGGTCAGCTCCTCGGCGTGCCGGCGCTCCAGGAACTGGCGCAGCTGGCCGGCGATGCCGGCGAGGAAGTGCACCGTGGCCGGCTCCGGATCCACGGCACGCCCGGCGTAGCCCAGCAGCGCTCCCGCGGCCGCACCGCCGCCGTGCAGCGGCACCGCGAGCCCCGGCGGGTCGGTGACCCAGACCGGTTCGCCGGCCGCCAGCGCGGCTGCGGCGGCACCGGCGTCCACCGGTCCGTCCTCGCCCCCGGCGGCCGACCACCGGGCGACCAGCCTCAGCTCCTGGCTCACGTCGTCACGCAGCCACAGCTGCGCGCCGCACCAACCCAGCGCCTCGACGGTGGGCCGCAGCACCCGGTCGGGCAGTTCGGCCGGCTGCGGGGCCCGCGCCAACGCCTCGGCCACGGCGACCTCCGCGGCGCCGAGCCGCTCCGCCTGCCGGCGCGCGGTGATGTCCACCGAGGTCACCACGGCGCCGATGCGGACCCCGTGCGGGTCAACGATGGCCCGCCCGCTGAGGGCGAAGACCCGCCCCCGGGTGCCGGGCGGTCGGATGATCAGCTCCGCGTCCCGCACCGACTCCCCGCGCAGGGCCCGGGCGAGCGGGGTCTGGGCCGGATCCATCGGCCTGCCGTCCGGGTGGAAGAGCATGCTGCGCACACGCCGGGGGTCGAGGTGGCCCACGCCGCTCCCGGTCAGGCCGTGTGCCTCGCGCAGCGACTGGTTCAGCAGCACCAGCCGGCCGGTGTCGTCGTAGGCGGCGACCCCGGTGTCCAGCCCGTCGACCACGGCCCGCAGGAACGCGTGCTCCCGGGCCAGGGCCCCGGCCGCGGCCGCCCGCTCCGCGAGCAGGCCGGAGAGCAGCGCGGCGGTCTCCGTGACCGCGGCCCGCTGGGCCAGCGTCCACTCCCGGGCCGCGGGCGCATAGACCCCGACGGCCCCGACCGGTGCGCCGCCGGGGTCGCGCACCGGCGCGCCCAGGTAGGCCCGCAGCCCCAGCGTCGCCACCACCGGCAGGTCGCGCAGTCGCACGTCCGCCGCGGCGTCCGGCACGGCCAGCGGGGCACCGGCCGCCACCACCACGGGGCAGCAGGCGACGCCCAGGGGGGCCCGGCCGCCCGTCCAGGCGGCGATGGGCGCGTACGCGTCCAGCACCTCGATGTCGTCGCCGCCGACCAGGCTGACGAGGCCCATGGGCGCCCCCGCCGCCCGGGCGGCGAGCCGGGCCCAGCCGTCGGGCCCGGCCGACGCGCCCCGGCGGGCGGCGAGGTGCCGGCGGGCCCGGTCGACCGCGGCCCGTCGCTGCGGGTCACCGAGCGCGGCGCGGGGACCATGTCGCACACCGACGCCTTCGCGCTCATCCCGGGTCACCAGCACAACACCACTTTACGCCGTTATGCCGGCTTTGCGCTGTTAGAGAATTATGCCGTTTACCCGCGGCGCCGAGTCCGCGCCGCCACGCCGCCGCAGCCCGAGGCGGGCCGCGCCCATCCCGGCCCGGCACGGCGCCTGAGCCGGCCTCGCGCAGGGCCCGGCATCCCGACAGCCCGGCATCCCGACAGCCCGGCACCTGCGCCGGCATCGCGCGTCGCGCGGGACGGCGCGTGGCCCGGAGTGGGCGCGGGCGCGGCTCAGGTGCCCGGCACCACGTGGATGACGTTGCTGATCCGGTCCATCGGCACGGTGCGGACACCGAATCCGCGGTCGACCGCCCAGTTGTACTCC
>DATMJT010000607.1:0-3143 GCA_035553735.1 Pilimelia sp. | reverse complement strand
TCGCCCACCGGCGTGTCCAGCCCGCGCGGCAGCCCCGCCACCCAGTCGGCCAGCCCCAGCTCGGCGAACGCCGCCGCCAGCTGCGCGTCGGTCAGCGCAGGCCGGGCGAACCGCACGTTGTCGGCCACGGTGGCGTCGAACAGGAACCCGTCCTGCGGCACCATGACCACCCGCGCGCGCAGCGAGGCGAACCGCACCCGCCGCAGCGGCACCCCGGACAGCAGCACCTCTCCGCCGGTGGGATCCATCAGCCGGGTGAGTAGTTTGGCGAACGTGGTCTTGCCGCTGCCGGTCTCGCCGACCAGCGCAACCCGGGTCTTGGCGGCCACCGCCACGTCGATGTCGTCCAGGACCGTGGGTCCGTCGGCCCGGTAGGCGAACGAGACCCCGGCAAAGCGCACGTCCAGCGGTCCGGCGGGCAGGTCCACCCCGTCGGCGGCGGGGTCGGCCACGTCCGGGGCCTGGTCCAGGATGTCCAGCACCCGGCGCCAGCCGGCCACGGCGTTCTGCGCCTCGTTGAGCACCTCGGTGGCGATCTGCACGGGCTGGACGAACATCGCCACCAGGAACAGGAACGCGGTCAGCTCGCCGACGGTCGCCCGCTCGGTCGAGCCCAGCCACACCCCGACCACCACCACCCCGGCCAGCGCCAGCCCGGAGGCGATCTCGCCGACCGAGTAGCCCAGCACGCTGGTGCGCAGCGCCCTCTGCTGGGCGCGGCGGTGCGCGGCGATCGCCTCGTCCAGCCGGCCGGCGGTGCGCCCGGACACCCCGTACGCGCGGATCACCGCGGCCCCGACCACGCTCTCGCTGATCGCGGCCAGCAGTCCGCCCACCTGCTGGCGGACCTGCCCGTACGCCCCGGCCAGCCGCCGCTGGACGGCCCGGATCAGCAGGGCCGCCGGCCCGAAGGCGGCGAAGACCACCAGGGTGAGCTGCCAGGAGTACACCAGCATGACCAGCACGGTGACGATCACCTGGCCGCCGCTGACCAGCAGGATGATCCCGCCCCACTGGATGAAGTGGGTGATCTGGTCCACGTCGCTGGTGACCCGGGAGACCAGCGACCCGCGCCGCTGGGCCTGCTGGTGGAGCATGGACAGGTCGTGCACGTGCCGGAACGCGCGGGTGCGCACGGCGGCCAGCGCGGTCTCGGTGACGGTGAACAGCCGGCGGGTCATGAGGTAGCCGCAGGCCGCGGTGACCATCAGCACGCCCAGGGTGCCGGCCACGATCGCGGCGACCACGCCGAGATCCGGGCCGCCCGGGGCGCGCAGCCCCAGGTCGATGCCCAGCTGCACCGCCACCGGCACGCCGGTGCGGCCCAGCATCGCCACCACGGCGAGGGCGACGGTGCCGGCCAGGCCCACCCGCAGCTCGGGCGACAGCGACAGTCCGCGGCGGAAGGTGCGCCACGAGGACTCCGGCCGGGCCTGCGCGGCGGCCCGCTCGGCGGTCGGCACCCCGGTGGTCACGCCGGGACCCCCGCCGAGTCCTGGGTCGGGTCGGCCGCCGGGCGGTCGGCGGGGTCGTCGTAGGCGTGCTCGCGCTCCCGCTCGGCCTCGGCCCGCTCGTACGCGGTGACCAGGTCGGCGTAGCCGGGCACGGTGGCCAGCAGCTCGGCGTGGGTGCCGTGCCCGGCCACCCGGCCGCGCTCCAGGTAGACCACCTCGTCGGCCAGCGCGATGGTGGCCCGCCGGTAGGCGACCACCAGGATCGTGGTGCGGCGGTCCGCGGCGCGCAGGGCGGCCAGGATCGCGGCCTCCACCCGGGGGTCGACCGCGCTGGTGGCGTCGTCGAGGATCAGCAGCCGGGGGTGTCCGGCCAGCGCGCGGGCCAGGGTCAGCCGCTGCCGCTGGCCGCCGGAGAGCGAGGTGCCGCGCTCCCCCAGCAGGGCGTCCAGACCCTCGGGCAGCCGGTCGACGAACCGGTCCGCCTGGGCCAGCCGCAGCGCCTGCCGGACGGCGTCGTCGTCCACGCCGGCCCGGTCCAGCGCCACGTTGGCCCGCACGCTGTCGTCGAAGACGAACGGCACCTGCGGCACCAGCGCCACGGTGGCCGCCAGGGAGGCGGCGCTCAGCCGGCGCACGTCGACGTCGTCGAGCATGACCGCGCCGGCCACCGGGTCCACCAGCCGCGCGGCCAGCGCGGCCAGGGTCGACTTGCCGGCGCCGGTCGGCCCCACCAGGGCGACCGTGCGGCCGGGCGGCACGGCCAGGCTGACCTCGCGCAGCACCGGGCGGCCGGGCTCGTACCCGAACGTCACGTCGGCCAGCCGCAGCGCGGCCGGCGCGCCCCCGCGCGGGTCCAGGTCGAGGTCCCCGTAGGGCATCTGCCCGGTGGCGGTGAGCACGTGCTGGACCCGGTCCCAGCCCGCCACGCTGCGCGGCAGCTCCGACAGCACCCAGCCGATCGCGCGGATCGGGAAGGCCAGCACCGTGAACAGGAACGTCACGCTGACCAGCTCGGTCACCGTGACCGCGCCCTGGCGCATCCGCCACGCACCGATCAGCAGCGCCGCCAGCGTACCGACGCTGGGCAGGTTCTCCATGATCGGCTCGAAGGCGCCGCGCAGCCGGCCCACCGAGATCAGGGCGTCGCGCAGCTCCTCCGTGCGCCGGGCGAACCGGGCCGTCTCCGCCTCCTCCCGGCCCATCGTCTTGACCACCAGGGCGCCGTCGAAGCTCTCGTGGGCGATGGCGCTGACCTCGCCGCGCAGCTGCTGCGCGCGGATCTGCCGGGGCGCCATCCGGCGGGAGTAGAACACGTTGACCGCGAACAGCACCGGGAAGACGGCCACGCCGACCAGCCCGAGCGCCCAGTCGGTGGCGAACAGCGAGCCGATGCCGGCGACGAGCATCACCAGCGTGCCCACGGCGAACGGCATCGGCGCGATCGGGAACCAGATCGCCTCGACGTCGGAGTTGGCGTTGGACAGCAGCGTGCCGGTGGCGTTGCGGTGGTGCCAGGACAGCGGCAGCTCCAGGTAGCGCCGGGTGATCTGCCGGCGGTAGCGGGCCTGCATCCGGAACTGCATGTAGCCGGCGGCCAGCCGGCGGCCGTACACCGCGGCGATCTTGAGGACGCTCAGCCCGACCAGCGCGGCGGCGGCGACCGCCACCAGGCCCGAGGGGAACCGGCGC
>DATMJT010000606.1:0-3170 GCA_035553735.1 Pilimelia sp. | reverse complement strand
GCCGGGGGGCGACCTGGCCGGGACCTGGACGGAGTGGGGGCATGAACATCCTGCTGTGGCACGTGCACGGCGCCTGGACCACGGCGTTCGTGCAGGGCAAGCACCGCTACCTGGTGCCGGTGCTGCCCGACCGAGGACCGTACGGGCTGGGGCGGGCCCGGACCTATGACTGGCCGGACAGCGTCGCCGAGCTGTCTCCGGAGGAGCTGGCCGCCGCCGAGGTGGACGTGGTGATCGCCCAGCGGCCGGAGGAGTTGGAGCTGGCGCAGCGGTGGCTGGGCCGGCGGCCCGGCCGGGACCTGCCGCTGATCTACGTGGAGCACAACACCCCGAAGGGCGACGTGCCGCTGACCCGGCACCCGGTCGCCGACCGCGACGACCTGCTGCTGGTGCACGTCACCCACTTCAACGACCTGTTCTGGGACGCCGGCGCCACCCGCACCGCGGTGGTCGAGCACGGGATCGTCCCGCCGGCGCCACGCTGGACCGGGGAGCGCGAGCGCATCGGCGTGGCGATCAACGAGCCGATCCGCCGGTGGCGGGTCACCGGCACCGACCTGCTGCCGCGCTTCGCGCCGGTGGCTCCGCTGGACGTGTTCGGCATGAAGGTCGCCGGCCTCGGCGACCGGCTCGGCCTGCCGCCCGACCGGCTGCGCGAGCACGACGACCCGCCGCAGGCCGCCATGCACGCACAGCTGGCGCACTGCCGCCTCTACCTGCACCCGCACCGGTGGACCTCGCTCGGGCTCAGCCTCCTGGAGGCGATGACCATGGGAGCGCCGGTGCTCGCGCTGGCGACCACCGAGGCGGTGGTGGCCGTGCCGCCGGACGCCGGCGTGCTGGCCACCGACGTCACCACCCTCGTGGAGGCCGCCCGTTGGCTGATCGAGGAGCCCGACGCCGCGGCGCGGCTCGGTGCCCGCGCCCGCACGGCTGCCCTGACCCGATACGGACTGGACCGGTTCCTCGCCGACTGGGACCAGTTGCTGGAGGAGGAACGATGCGCATCGCGATGATCTCCGAGCACGCCAGTCCGCTGGCCGTCCTCGGAGGCGAGGACGCGGGGGGGCAGAACACCCACGTGGCCGAGCTCGCCACGGCCCTGGCCCGGCTCGGCCACGACATCCGGGTCTACACCCGGCGGGACGGGCCCGACCTGCCCAGCATGGTCAAGATGGGCGAGGGGGTGGTCGTCGCGCACGTGCCGGCCGGGCCCGCCGAGGTGCTGCCCAAGGACGCCCTGCTGCCCTACATGAAGGACTTCGGGCGGTGGCTGGTGGACCAGTGGCGTACCGACTCCTGGGTGCCCGACGTGGCGCACGCCCACTTCTGGATGAGCGGGCTGGCCGCGCTGACCGCCAGCCGCCAGGTCGGCGTGCCGGTGGTGCAGACCTACCACGCCCTGGGCAGCGTCAAGCGCCGCCACCAGGGCGCCGCGGACACCAGCCCGCCGCGGCGCGTCGGCTACGAGCGCGCCCTGGGCCGCGCCGTGGACCGGGTCATCGCCCAGTGCCAGGACGAGATCGGCGAGCTGGTGCGGATGGGCGTGCCACGGTCGCGGATCAACCTCATCCCGTCCGGGGTGGACATCGACCGGTTCACTCCGGACGGCCCGACGGTGCCGCGCGACCCGCGCCGCCCGCGGGTGCTGACCGTGGGCCGGCTGGTGGAGCGCAAGGGGTACGGCGAGTTGATCCACGCCATGCGCGGGGTGCCCGACGCCGAGTGCGTGCTGGTGGGCGGCCCGCCGGCCGAGCAGTTGCACGCCGACCCGCAGGCCGCCCGGCTGCGGGCGCTGGCCGAGTCCTGCAAGGTGGCCGACCGGGTGCACCTGGTGGGGCGGGTGTCCCGACAGGACATGCCCAGCTGGTACCGCTCGGCCGACGTGGTGGTGTGCCCGCCCTGGTACGAGCCGTTCGGGCTGACGCCGCTGGAGGCCATGGCCTGCGGGGTTCCCGTGGTGGCCACCGCCGTCGGCGGGCTCACCGACACCGTGGTGGACGGGCTCACCGGCGACCTGGTCCGCCCGCGCGACCCGCGGGCGCTGGGCGGCGCGCTGCGCCGGCTGCTGGGCGACCCGATGCGCCGGCTGGCGTACGCCACGGCCGCGCTGGACCGGGCCCGCCAGTGCTACCCGTGGCGGCGCTGCGCGGCCCAGTTGCAGAGCGTCTACAGCGCACTCACCCGCTCCCGGCGGACCAGCGGGGCGGTGGCCTGATGGCGGTGCGGGACGCGGCGCGGGACCCGGAGACGCTGCTGGACGAGCACCTCGCCGGCCTGGCCGCCGCGCTGCTGCCGTTCCGCCGGGAGGCGGGGCGGCTGGCCCGGTGGGGCGGCGAGCTGGCCGGCACGCTGGCCGCCGGCGGCCGGCTGCTGGCCGCCGGCAACGGCGGCAGCGCCGCCGAGGCGCAGCACCTGACCGCCGAGCTGGTGGGCAAGCTGCGCGACGACCGGGCGCCGCTGTCGGCCATCGCGCTGTCCGCCGAGACCTCCAGCCTGACCGCGATCGGCAACGACTACGGCTACGCCGACGTGTTCGCCCGCCAGGTGCGTGCCCACGGCCGTCCCGGCGACGTCCTGGTGCTGATCTCCACCAGCGGGCGCAGCCCGAACCTGCTCGCCGCCGCCGACGCCGGACGTGAGGCGGGGCTGCGCTGCTGGGCGCTGACCGGCCCGGCGCCCAACCCGCTGGCCGAGCGCTGCGCCGAGGCGCTGGCCGTGCCCGCGCCCGACTCCCAGGTGGTGCAGGAACTCCACCTGGTGGCGGTGCACCTGCTGTGCGAGTACGTCGAGCGCTCCCTGCCCGCCCGCCTGGCGCCGGCGGCGGCCTGCGGCCGGTCGAGCGCCGCCGCCCCTCGGGACCCCGCCGGGGAGCCCCGGGCCGGGGCCGCCGTGCCGGTGCTGGCCGGCGCCGGCAACGGGCGCGGCTGCGCGGGGGACGACGCGGCGGTGGAGGGCGCCGAGGCGACGGGCCGGGCGCACGTGCGGCTGGCACTCAGCCGCGGCAACGGGAGCCGGCCCGGCAACGGGGCGCGGTCATGAGCGCGCGACGGATCGTGGTGGTCGGCGACACCCTGCTGGACCGCGACGTGGAGGGCACGGTCGGGCGGCTGTGCCCGGACGCGCCGGCGCCGGTGCTGGACGAGGTGTCCGCGACCGAGCGGCCCGGC
>DATMJT010000605.1:0-9092 GCA_035553735.1 Pilimelia sp. | reverse complement strand
GGGTCGCCCCGATTCGCCGAAAAGCGCCTGTCCGCGGGGCGCCGCGCCGCATCATGATCTCGTGGGTGCCCTCGTGACTCTGCAACTGGCCGACGACTCGCCGGTGCGTGACCTGCCCTGGGTCGTCACCTTCGGTCCGTTGGACGACGACGAGGAGTGGGACCCGGTGGTCTGCGGCCCGTACGAGCGCGGGCACGCCCTGGGCCTGGCCGAGGCGGTGGTGACCGACGAGCCGCTGATGGCGGTCGTGGAGCCGCTGCTGGCGCGGGTGAGCGCCGCGGAGATCCGCGCCGACATCGACGAGGCCCGGCGGGCGGCGCAGGAGAGCCCGCCGGCCGGCGAGGAGCCGACCGGGGACGGCGCCGACGCCGGTCCGACCGGGGACGGGTGGGTCGCGGTGGGTGGCCACCTCGACGCCCGGGACGGCGAGCCGCCGGGTGGCGGGGCGGGACGCCGCGGCGACCGGGCGGACGCCGATCCGGCGTGGGCCGCCGCCGGCGGCGACTGGACCGATCCGGAGCTCGCGGACGCAGCCTGGACCACCGCGCGACCGGACAACGGTGACGGCCCTGCGGCGCCGCCCACCCCGGAGGAGGTGCGCGCCGGCCTGGCCCGCATCGCCGCCCGCCTCACCGGCCGCGGCTGACCCGGCGCCTCACCGGCCGCGGCTGGCCTGCAGCTTGCCGGCCGCGGCCCACCCGTGGCCCCGCCACGCGGGCAACGGCGGCGCGTCCGGTCACGCCACCGGCTGCCACCCCGCACCGCCGGCCGGTGCGCAAGGCGGGCATACTACGTCGCGTCGTGGCACGCCGTCCGGCGTCGCCGCGGATCCGCCGGCGAGGGGATGAGAAGAGCTGTGAACGTGCTGCGCCTGGTGCTGCTGTACGCGCACCTGATCGGATTCGCCCTGCTGCTCGGCGGGGCGGTGGCCCAGTACCTGGCCGGGCCACTGCGAATCAACACCTCCATGCTGTGGGGCGCGGTGATCCAGCTGGTCACGGGCGTGGGACTGAGCGCGCCCCTGCGCGGCGGCGGCGACGCCGAGCCCGACCCGGCCAAGCTCGTGGTGAAGTTCGTGCTGGCGGTGCTGATCTTCGTCATGGTGTTCTTCTCCCGGCGCCGGGCCGAGGTCAGCCGCGGGCATTTCCTGGCGGCCGTGGGCCTCACGCTGGCGAACGCCGCCGTGGCGGTGTTCTGGAGTTGACCGGCGCACGCCCGGCGGCTGCGGCAGACTCGGCCAGGTGACCGGGGTCGTGGAGATCGACTGGCCGGGGCTGCGGGCCGCGGCCACCTCGGCGCTGCGCCGCGCCTACGCCCCGTACTCGGGGTTCCCGGTGGGTGCGGCGGGGCTCGTCGACGACGGCCGCGTGGTGACCGGGTGCAATGTGGAGAACGCCTCCTACGGGCTGACCCTCTGTGCCGAGTGCGGGCTGGTGTCCGCGCTGCACGCCGGTGGCGGCGGCCGCCTGCGCGCAGTGTCCTGTGTGGACGCCTCCGGTGCCCCGCTGATGCCCTGCGGGCGCTGCCGCCAACTGCTCTGGGAGCACGGTGGGCCGCGGCTGCTCGTGGATGCCGTGCCGGTGCCGCGTTCGCTCGCCGAGCTGCTGCCGCACCCCTTCGACGAACGGGACCTGGCCGGTGCGGGTCACCGCGACCCCGCGCCGCCTCCCGGCGCGGTGCCCACCCGGCTGGCGGCCTGGCGCGGCCGCGGCACGGTGTTCGTGCACCCCGACCTGGCCGGCGGGCAGCCGATCTGGACGGGCTACTGGGAGCGGGCCATGCCGTTCGCCGCCCTCGACGTCGAGGTCGGCGACGACGCCGGGGGAGCGATCCTGGAGGAGGGTCCGGTCTGGGCCACGGCCGCCGAGGCGGTGGCCTGGGGCCGGGCCCGCACCCCGTGGGTGGTGGTCGTGGACGCCGAGGGCGAGTCCCGCTGGGCCGGCGACGCCGACCCGCCGCCGGGAATCCCGCGGCGGTGGACCGCGTGACCGCCCCGCCGCCTCCCGCCGGGCGGCCTCCCGCCGGACCGGCGCCACGGCCGGTCGAAGGTGCGGGCCTCGGGGTCCGCCAGTGGTCGGCCGTCGAGGTCATCCGGGCCAAGCGGGACGGCGCCGCGCTCACCGACGGGCAGATCGACTGGGTGGTGGCCGCGTACACCCGCGGCGAGGTGGCCGAGGAGCAGATGGCCGCGCTGGCCATGGCGATCCTGCTGCGCGGCATGACACCGGCCGAGACCGCCCGCTGGACCAGCGCGATGATCGCCAGCGGGGAGCGGCTGGACCTGACCGGAATCGGTCGCCCCTGCGTGGACAAGCACTCCACCGGCGGCGTCGGCGACAAGATCACCCTGCCGCTGGCGCCGCTCGTCGCCGCCTGCGGCGCCGCGGTGCCGCAGCTCGCCGGGCGGGGGCTCGGCCACACCGGCGGCACCCTCGACAAGCTGGCGTCGATCCCCGGCTGGCGCCCGGACCTCACCGTGGCGCAGCTGCGCGCCCGACTGGCCGCCACCGGCGCGGTGGTCTGCGCCGCCGGTCCGGGCCTGGCGCCCGCCGACCGCAAGCTCTACGCGCTGCGCGACGTCACCGGCACCGTGGAGTCCATCCCGCTGATCGCCAGCTCGATCATGAGCAAGAAGCTCGCCGGCGGTGCCGGCGCACTGGTCCTGGACGTCAAGGTCGGCACCGGCGCCTTCATGAAGACCGAGTCTGACGCCCGGACGCTGGCCGGCGCGATGGTGGCCCTCGGCGCCGCGCACGGGGTGCCCACCGTCGCGCTGCTGACCGAGATGTCCACCCCGCTGGGCCGGGCGGTGGGCAACGCGGTCGAGGTGACCGAGGCGGTGGAGGTGCTCTCCGGTGGCGGCCCGCCCGACGTGGTCGAGCTGACGCTGGCACTGGCCGGCGAGATGCTGGCGCTCGCCGGCCTGCCCGACGCCGACCCGGCCGCCGCGCTCGCCGACGGGCGGGCCATGGACGTGTGGCGCGCCATGGTGCGCGGCCAGGGCGGCGATCCGGACGCCCCGCTTCCGACGGCCCGCGAGGCGCACACCGTACGCGCCGAGGGCGACGGGGTGGTGACGGCGGTGGACGCGTACGGAATCGGTCTCGCCGCCTGGCGGCTGGGCGCCGGGCGCACCCGGCGGGAGGACCCGGTCAGCCCCGGGGCCGGGATCCTGCTGCACCGCCGGCCCGGTGAGCGGGTCCGGGCCGGGGATCCGCTCTACGAGCTGCGCACCGACGACGCGGCCCGGCTGCCGGCCGCGCTCGCCGACGCCGCGGCCGCCGTCCGCGTCGCCGCGGACAACGTCCGGGTGACCGGGGACGCCGTCCGGGTCGCCGCGGACGACGCCGCCGCCCCGCCGAGGGGCGGGCACCGGGCCCTCGTGCTCGACCGGATCGCCGGGACCGACTGACCCGCGACGCGCCCGACGCGCCGGCAAGATCCGTGCGACCGGTGCGAAAGCGGGCGCGGACCATGGTGTCGAGATCGGTCAGCGACTAGGCTCGGCCGCCAGGCAATCGTGGCAACCTACCGGCAGGACACGTGGCCGTGACCATACCCGCCCCAGACCCGGCGGCCGTCCGCGCGGCGAGCGTCGCCGAACTGCGCCGGCTGCGGCTGCCGCTGCCGCCGCCGCACTTCCCGATGGTGTGGGAGCCCGGCGACGAGGTGGAGCTGCGGCCCACGGCGGAGCTGGAGGGGCGCACGGCGATTCTCAACGTCGTGCTGGCGCGGTGTTTCGGGATGCCGCCCCAGCTGGCCATGGGGTGGCTGCTCAACGCCCACCTCATGGACGCGGTGACCCCGCCGGAGTGGCACTTCGTGATGTCCGGGCGCGGTGACCACCGCTCGTTCGTCCTGCACCTGGAGGCCGTCTACGCGCTGACCTGGCTGCTGGGCATCACCAAGCAGCTGGATCCGGTCGAGCCCTCCGACGACCGGCTGATGGCGCTCCTGCCGCACCTGGCCGAGGGCGAGACCTTCGCCCAGTGGCGGTCGCGGACCCTGGTCGCGCCCGTGGCGCCGGACGAGGCGGCGGCGCTGCTCGACCTGTACTACTGCCTGGACTGGGGCTACCTGGAGGCCGAGCGGCTGGGCCTGCCGCTGCCCGGCCGCATCGACGCCAACGCCATCGGCCAGCGCCGCTGGGCGCTGGAGTGGGCGGTGGTGTTCCGGGGGCCGTTCCACGACCCGCCCGGTGGCTGGGAGGACGTCGACCTCTCCGCCTGAGGGGGCACCGCGCCCGGCCCGCGAGGGACGCGCGGCGCCGTAGGGGGTGGCGCCGCGGGCCGGGCGACCGGCGAGGTGATCAAGCCTGACCGCGCCGAGCGGTGTGCCGGGTCCGCGGTGTGCCCAGCCCGCTGCGGGCCCGCGGCACGCGCCCCGAGCCCCCCGCGGCGCGCTGGGTGCACCCGACCGTCAGGCCGGACGGTAGCGGTCCAGTCTGATCGCCGCGGCCACGGTGAGCTGCTCCGGCAGCGCGGTGAGGCGCCGGGTGACCTCGGCCGGCTCCTGGTGCCAGGCGTTCGGGCCGGAACTCACAAGCACCCGCACCGCGTCCCGGGACAACCGCATCGGCCACCGGCAGACCACCGACCCCGCGGCGGCGAACCGATCGCCGAGGGCACCCGCCACCCGGTCGGCCTTGCCCGGGTCGACCCGCAGCAGGCCCAGGGCCTCGACCAGCACCCCGAGGTGGTCGGGCTCCGGACTGGCCACCAGCAACAGGCCGTCCGGGCGCAGCACCCGGTGGAACTCCGCGCCGTTGCGCGGGGCAAAGACATTCAGCAGGACCGCCGCTGCCCCGTCGGCCAGCGGCAGCCGCCGCCAGGTGTCGGCCCGCACCGCCGCGGCGCGCGGATGCGCCCGGGCGGCCCGGCGCAGCGCGGGCTGCGAGATGTCCAGCGCGACACCGACGGCGTGCGGGGTGGCGTCGAGCACGGCAGCCAGGTGGTGTCCGGTGCCGCAGCCCACGTCCACGACGAGGTGGCGGGCCGCGGCCCCCGGCGGCGCGGCCCCCGGCGGCGCGGACGGCGGCGGCGCGGACGACGGCGGGGGCACCGCCGCGCACACCGCCTCGGCGAGCGCCGTCGACAGCGGACGGTAGTGGCCGGCAGCCAGGAAGTCGGCCCGCGCCGCCACCATCTCCGCGGAGTCGCCGGGGTGCCGGGGGCGGCCGGGGGCCAGGTCGACGTAGCCCTGCCGGGCCAGGTCGAAGCTGTGCCCCCGGGGGCAACGCAGCGCCCGCACCGCCGGGCCACCGGCCAGCGGCGCGGCGCACAGTGGACAGCGCAGGTGCGCCATGATGTCGCTTCGCACGTCCTCCGCCGATCGCCGGGGTGCCGCCGTTAGGGTCGAGCCATGGTGGCAATCTCCCACGACGAGATCGTCAAGGCACCCAAGGCGCTGCTGCACGACCACCTCGACGGCGGCCTGCGCCCGGCCACCGTACTGGAGCTGGCCGACCAGATCGGCCACCGGCTGCCCGCGTCCGAGCCCGAGGCTCTCGGCCGCTGGTTCGTCGCGGCCGCCGACTCCGGCTCACTGGAGCGCTACCTGGAGACCTTCGCGCACACGGTGGCGGTCACCCAGACCGAGGCGGCCCTGCACCGGGTGGCCCGCGAGTGCGCCCTGGACCTGGCCGCCGACGGCGTCGTCTACGCCGAGGTGCGCTACGCCCCGGAGCAGCATCTCACCCGGGGGCTGGAGCTGCCGCAGGTGGTGGAGGCGGTGCTGGCCGGCTTCGCCGACGGCGCGGCCGAGGCCGCCCGCGCCGGCACCCCGATCCGGATCGGCACGCTGCTCACCGCGATGCGACACGCCGCCCGGGCGATGGAGATCGCCGAGGTGGCGGTGCGCTACCGGGACGCCGGCGTGGTCGGGTTCGACATCGCCGGGGCCGAGGCCGGGCACCCGCCGACCCGGCACCTGGACGCCTTCGAGTACCTCCAGCGGGAGAACTTCCACTTCACCATCCACGCGGGCGAGGCGTTCGGGCTGCCGTCGATCTGGCAGGCACTCCAGTGGTGTGGGGCCGACCGGCTCGGGCATGGCGTGCGGATCGTGGACGACATCGAGGTGCCGCCCGACGGCCCGCCGGGTGCGGCGCGGCTGGGCCGGCTGGCCGCGTACGTGCGGGACAAGCGCATCCCGTTGGAGCTGTGCCCGTCGTCCAACGTGCAGACCGGTGCCGCCCGCTCCATCGCCGAGCACCCGATCGGGCTGCTGCGCGAGCTGCGGTTCCGGGTCACGATCAACACCGACAACCGGCTGATGAGCGGCACCTCGATGTCCCGGGAGATGGCGCTGGTGGCGCAGGCGTTCGGGTGGGGGTGGGCGGAACTGCGCTGGTTCACCATCAACGCGATGAAGTCGGCTTTCATCCCGTTCGACGAGCGGCTGCGGATCATCGACGAAGTGATCAAGCCGGGGTACGCCGCGCTCGGCGCCTGAGGCCGACGGTCGGCGCGGCACGCGGTGGGGCCCGCGCCCGGCTATCCTGGCCGCAGCCGATTAGAGTCGGCCAGTTCGCGGCCGGCGGCATATGCGACATCCCGGTCGAGCGTGCACCACGTTCTGTGATAACGAAAGGACGATGCGCCACTGCACCATCCGGGCCGGTCAGTCCGGGCTCGCGTGGGCTTTCTCTTTGACACGTGGCGTGATGGAATCTCGGGGGTCCGGCCTGCCTAGGTCGGTCGATCGGCGATGCCCGTGGGACCGGCAGCGCCGGTACGGGAGGGCGGTGACGTGAGTAAGCGGCCAACGACAACGGGCGCCGTCGTGGCGCGGCTCCGGCGGCCGTTCGGTGGGCTCCGCGACACCCCGATCTGGGCGAAGCTCGGGCTCATCATGATCGTGCCGACGATCGCCACCCTCGTCGTCGGCATCACCGGCCTCGTGGGCAACCTGGAGACCCAGAGCCGGGCCGAGCGCGCCCGGATCCTGGCCAACCTCTCCCAGGTCGCCGGGCAGCTGGTCCACGACCTGCAGAATGAGCGGGCCGCCGCCGCTATGGTGCTCGGCACCCGGGATCCGGGGGCGCTGTCGAGGAACCGGGCCGCGTACGAGAAGGCCCAGGAGGCGGTCGACCGGGCCCGCCCGCCGTACACCCGGCAGCGCTCGGCGCTGGCCCGTCAAACCGGCAACTTCCGGGACGTGCTCAACGAGATCGACGCGAACCTGGCCGCGTTGGATTCGCTGCGTAATCAGGTGGTCAACGGAAAGCTCACCCTGACGGACGCGGAGACCGACTACCAGGTGCTGGTGACCCGACTGCTGTCCATTCGCAGCTCCGCCGCGCAGCTGGCCGGCGAGCCCACCCTCAGCGACCGGATGCGCGCCGCCGCCGAGATCTCCCGGATCAAGGACCAGCTGGCCGAGCGCCGGGTGGTGGTGC
The DNA here is from genome assembly GCA_035553735.1 of Pilimelia sp. GTDB lineage: Bacteria > Actinomycetota > Actinomycetes > Mycobacteriales > Micromonosporaceae > DATMJT01. The sequence goes on along the minus strand of DATMJT010000605.1, from coordinate 1,693 downwards.
ACCAGGTCTTCAACCAGAACAGCTACACCCCCAAGCTGCGGGCCGACTTCATCGCCACCCAGACCGGGCAGCAGCAGGCCGAGAACGCCTTCGACACCGTGGCCACCCGCAGGGAGCGGGGGCTCTACACCCAGACGGTGACCGGCCCGGGCCAGCGCGAGGCGGCGATCTACCAGGGCGAACTGAGCGGCAAGGTGGACGAGGACCTGCGCTCCCTGTCGTTCGACGCCGCCAAGTGGGACGCCGCGATGCGGGAGCAGGCCGACCTGGTCCGCTCCGTCGAGGCCAACCTCGACGCCGAGATGGTGCGCCAGGCCACGGCGCTGCGGGACCGGGTGCAGCGTCAGGTGCTGCTGGAGGGCAGCCTCCTGCTCGGCGTGCTGGTGCTCGCCATCGTGTTCGCCGTGCTGGTCGCCCGCTCGATGGCCCGGTCGCTGCGCGAGCTGCGCCAGGGCGCGCTCGCGGTGGCCCAGTACGGCCTGCCCCAGGCCGTGGCCCGGCTGCGCGAGCCCGCCATGACCAGCCAGCTGTCGCCGACGCAGGTCGCCAAGCAGATCGCCGAGCCGCTGCCGGTGCGCAGCCGCGACGAGTTCGGCCAGGTGACCGAGGCGTTCAACGCGGTGCACCTGGAGGCGGTCAAGACCGCCGCCGAGCAGGCCGCGCTGCGGGCGTCGGTGTCCACCATGTTCGTCAACCTGGCCCGCCGCTCGCAGATCCTGGTCGACCGCCTGATCGGTCACCTGGACCGGCTGGAGCGCGGCGAGGAGGACCCGGACCGGCTGGCCGAGCTGTTCCAGCTCGACCACCTGGCCACCCGGATGCGCCGCAACGACGAGAACCTGCTGGTGCTCGCCGGCGCCGACTCCACCCGGGTGCAGCGGGAGCCGGCCGCCCTGCTCGACGTGCTGCGCGCCGCGCAGTCGGAGGTGGAGCACTACACCCGCATCGAGTTCGGCCTGGTGGACCGGGACATCGAGATCGCCGCGCACGCGGTCAACGACCTGGTGCACCTGATCGCCGAGCTGTTCGACAACGCCACCGCGTTCTCCCCGCCGGACTCGCACGTGCTGGTGGAGGCGCGCCGGGTGGGCGACCGGGCGGTGCTCTACGTGGAGGACAAGGGCATCGGCATCTCGGCGGACCAGCTGGCGGACCTCAACGAGCGGCTGGCCACGCCGCCCATGGTCGACGTCACGGTCTCCCGGATGATGGGCCTGGTCGTGGTGGCCCGGCTGGCCAACCGCCACGGGGTCCGGGTGGAGCTGCGGCCCGGCGCCGAGCGGGGCACGATCGCGGACGTGACCTTGCCCGAGTCCGTGCTGGTCCCCCGGGCCGTGGCCGGTCGCCCCGCCGAGGCCGCGGAGCGTGGCGCGGTGGTCGAGCGCGGCCCCGCGCCCCGTCGCGACGGCGACGTGCCCGCCGGCGCGCTGCCGGCCGGCGCCGCGGTGCCGCTGCCGCGCCCCCCGGCGGAGGGCCCGCTGGCCCTGCAGGGCCCGCTCGCCTTCGCCGGGCGGGACGAGCCCACGGTGGTCCCGGGTCTGCCGGTGCGCCCGAACGCCCCGGCCGCGTACTCGGCCAACGGCGCCGGCCCGCAACCGGCGGCGCCGGCGCTCAACGGCAGCGGCCCGCACGGTCCCGCGCCGCGGGGGATCCCGGCCTGGTCGGACCTGACCGGCGCCTCGCTGGGCCCGCC
>DATMJT010000604.1:0-2390 GCA_035553735.1 Pilimelia sp. | reverse complement strand
GTCCTACTACAAGTTCTCCGGCAGCGGCGGCATGGGGCTGTGCAGCACGGCCAACGACTCCAGCTGCGTCAGCACCGGGGCGAAGCGGCTGGTGTGGGAGTTCAACTTCCCGTCGGTCATCCGCGGCTCGGTGGTGTCGTCGGCGGAGTTCAGCGCATACAAGACCCACTCGTACGCCTGTGGTGACACCGGGGCCATGCGGTTCTACCGGGTGAACGCCATCACGAGCTCCACCAACTGGAGCAACCACCACGCGCACTGGGACAACGGCGGGTCGGCGCCGCTGATCCATTCCAAGGCGCCGAACGGCAACTGCACGGGTTGGGAGCGGTTCAATGCGACGCAGGCGGCACAGGACGCGGCGAACGCCACGTGGGCCACGCTGACCGTGGGCCTGCGGGCGGGCAGCGAGACCAGCATGCCGGGGTACTGGAAGCAGTTCCGCAACGACGCCACGCTGTCGATCACGTTCAACCGGTATCCCAACACGGCGGGCACGCCCTCGCTGGACCCGAGCGTCACCACGGGCAGCGGGCCGAGCGGCTACTTCGTCCGCGACTCGACGCCGACGCTGCGGGCCAGCGTGTCTGACCCGGACGGGGCGTACGGGCAGACGGTGCGGGGCGTGTTCCAGATCTACAACGGGTCGACCAAGGTGTGGGAGGGGCAGTCGGCGCTGGCCGGGTCCGGGTCGACCGTGAGCGCCACGTCGTCGGTCACGTTGCAGCAGAACATCCTGTACACGGTACGGGTGTGGGCGCAGGACGCCAGCGGGCTGCGGGCGAAGGCGTGGTCGAACTACATCCAGTTCAAGGTGGACACCACGCCGCCGCAGGCGCAGCCGGGGGTGGAGCCGCAGGCGGTCGGCACCGGCATCGACGCGACCTACGAGGCGGACGCCTGGGCCGGGCAGCCGGGGAAGGTGGGCAAGTTCCGGTTCACCCCCAACGGGGTGCCCGACGTGCACCGGTACCGCTACTCGTTCGACAGCACGTCGTACACCCACGAGGTCGCCGCGGACGCGGTGACGAAGGCGTCGGTGAGCCTGGTGGCGTACACGCCCAGCACGCCGGGGGTGCACACGCTGCGGGTGTGGATCGTCGACACGGCCGGCTGGGTGAGCGCCGCCCGGGTCCACACGTTCTGGGTGTACGTCACCCCGAGGGCCGGCTGGTGGCTGCTCGACGGCAACGGCACGGATGCGGCCAGCGGCGGCGCCCATCCGCTGACGACGTCCGGCACGGTGACCTACGTCGACGGCCCACTCGTCGGTGAGTATCCGGGCGACCGGGCGCTGCACGCCGACGGCGTGGGCACCAGCGGCGCCACCGTCGGTCCGGTGGTGCACACCAGCGGCAGCTTCACGGTCACCGCGCTGGTGAACACCACCGCGGCGACGGGCACCCGGGTGGCCGTCAGCCAGGACGGTGTGAACGTCAGCGGGTTCACGCTTGGCCAGATCAACGACGCGACGCTGTGCCCCACGACGCTGGGTACCACGTGCTGGGCGTTCTCGATGGCCAACCAGGACGTCACCGGCAGTGTCCAGACCCGCGCGGTCGCCAGCGTGCACCCCGAGGACCCGCAGCGGTTCGCCGTTGAGGCGGGCACCTGGACCGCTCTGGCGGGGGTCTACGACGCGACCGCCCAGGAGCTGCGGCTCTACGTCAACGGTGAGCTCGCCGGTGTCACGCCGTACGCCGCCTCGTGGGACGCCGTCGGCCAGTTCCGCGTGGGCCGGACCACCGCCGGCGGCACGGCGCAGCAGTTCTGGTCGGGCGACCTGGACGACGTCCGGGCGTACCGGGCCGCACTCGACGACGACACCATCCGGCGGGTGGCGATCGGTTCCCGGGACGCCGCCGACGTGCCGCAGTAGCCGCCGGCGTTCCCGGCACCTCAGGCACCACCGAAGACGTTGATGGCTCACCGCCCGCACGGTGCGGGGCGGTCCATGGGGAGGAAGCGACGTGGCGAGGACCGGAGTCGCGCGGTGGGCGCGGGTTCGTCGGCTGGTACCGGTCGGGTTGGCGGCGGTGCTCACGGTCGGGCTGGCCGTGGCGGTGCCGGGACAGACCATGGCCGCCCCCGGCGGTGACCCGCGGCAGGACCCGAAGTGGCTGGAGAAGCGGATAGCCGCCGGCCTGCAGGTGCCCGGCACCAGGGCGGTGCGCGGCGCCACCGGCAAGGGCCGGGCGAACAACCCGGTCGGCCTGCCCTCTGGCCGCCCGGCGTCGGTCGCCTGGCCGGCGTCCGGCTCCGCCGTGGTGGACCTCGCCGCCCGGGTCGGCGCCGCCGCGCCGGTGCGCCCCGGTGGCCTGCCCGTGCGGCTGGCGCGCGCCGGTGCGCCGACCGCCGGCTCGCCGCCGCTGACGCGGGCCGGCGTCGAC
>DATMJT010000603.1:0-2647 GCA_035553735.1 Pilimelia sp. | reverse complement strand
GTTGTAGTTAACGAGCGGCACCCAGGAGGGGCACCAGGGCGTCGCCCAGCGCCGTCGGGTCGTGCCGGGGGTCACCGTCGGCCACGGCGAGCGGCGCGAGCACCAGCCGGGCACCCAGCGATTCTGCCGCACGCCGCACGGGCCCGGGCTCGCCCACCGCCCGGACGTCGGCGAGCACCGCGTCGACCATGAGCCCGGGCAGGTACTCCCCGAGCGCGGCCAGGTGCCCGGCCAGCGACAGGCCCAGCGTCTCCCGCTCGGTCGCCAGGTTCAGCGTCACCAGGCGGGCCGCCCGGCTGGTGACGATCGCCGCGCCCAGCTCCGGCACCAGCAGGTGCGGGATCACGCTGGTGTACCAGCTGCCCGGACCGAAGATCAACCAGTCGGCGCGGCGTACCGCCGCCAGCACCTCCGGGCAGGCGGCCGGGCTCGGCGGGCTCAGCCGCAGCGCGACGACCCGGCCGGGGGTCACCGCCACGGCGTGCTGGCCGCGCACGGTCACCAGGGCGGCGCGGCCGGCGCCCAGGACGTCGGCCTCGATGTTCACCGGCTGGCACGACATCGGCAGCACCCGGCCGTGCGCGCGCACCATGGCGGCCGCATGCGCCAGCGCCCGCACCGGGTCGCCGAACAGCTCCATCAGCCCGCTGAGCACCAGGTTGCCCACCGGATGCCCGGCCAGCGGGTCGGGCGCCCCGGGGCCGGACCGGTCCACGAAGCGGTACTGCAGCAGGTCGGCGGTGCGGGCGGTGACCTCGTCGTCGTCGGCCAGCGCGGCCAGGGCCTGGCGCAGGTCCCCCGGCGGCAGCCCGCCGCGGACCGCGCGCAGCCGCCCGCTGGAGCCCCCGTCGTCGCCGACGGTCACCACCGCGGTCAGGTCCAGGTCCAGCTTGGCCCGGCAGCGCCGCAGCGCCCGCAGGGAGGCGGCCAGGCCGTGGCCGCCCCCGAAGGCCACCACCCGCACCGGACCCGCCGTCACTCGCGCCCCAGGTCCCGGTGGTGGGCGGTGGCGGCCAGCCGCACCTGGCGCAGCCGGCTGGCCAGCTCCTCGGCCAGCGCCACGCTGCGGTGCTTGCCGCCGGTGCAGCCCACCGCGACCGTCAGGTACCGCTTGCCCTCGCGCTCGAACCCGGGCGCGGTGGCGTTGATCATGCGGGCGTACGTCTCGACGAACGTCAGCGCGCCGCGCTGGCCGAGCACGTACCGGCTGACCGGGGCGTCGCGGCCGGTGCGGTCGCGCAGCTCCGGCACCCAGAACGGGTTGGGCAGGAAGCGGGCGTCGAGCACGAAGTCGGCGTCCGGCGGCACCCCGTACTTGAAGCCGAACGACAGCACCGTCACCCGCAGCCGCCGGGCGTCCTCGCCGGCGAACATCTCCTCCACCCGGCTGCGCAGCTGGTTGACGTTGAGGTGACTGGTGTCGATGATCACGTCGGCCAGTTCGCGGGCCTCGGCGAGCAGCTGACGCTCGGCGGCGATCCCGTCGGCCAGCCGCCCCTCGCCCTGCAGCGGGTGCGAGCGCCGGACGCTCTCGAAACGCCGGATCAGCACCTCGTTGTCCGCGTCCACGAACACCACCCGCGGGCGGAAACCGCGCTCGCGCAGCGCCCGGATGGCGCCGGCCAGGTCCGTGGAGAAGGCCCGGCTGCGCACGTCGAGCACCATCGCGGTCTGCCGGGCGCTGCCGCCGGCCCGGAACGCCAGCTCCGCCATGTCCAGCATCAGCGCCTGCGGCAGGTTGTCCACGACGTAGAAGCCGACGTTCTCCAGGGCCCGGGCCACGGTGCTGCGGCCACCCCCGGAGACGCCGGTGACCACCACCAGGTCGGTGTCCGCCCGGGTCGGCGCGCTGCGCTCGGAACCCTGGCGGTGCGGCGCCGGGGCGTCCCGACGCGGGTTCGCGGGCTCGCCGTCCGCTCCGTCGCCCACAGGTCTCGTCCCCTTCGTCACCTCGGCCCGGGGCCCGATGATACGGACCCGGCGGCGTCGCCGCCGCCACACACCGCCGCGGGCGGGCGGAATCACCGGCCGGGCGCCACCGGACCGGGGTCCCCGGGACGGTCCACCGCCGGGTCCGCGGCGCCGGAAGCCCCCGGATCACCCGTCCCCGTGCCCGAAGCCGCCGGATCGACCGGCGCCGGGCCGGAACCCGCCGGATCGACCGGCGCCGGGCCGGAAGCCCCCGGCTCGGGCCTCGCCGGGCCGGTCGCCGCCGGGCCCGCGGGCGGCCCCCCGGGCGACGCGCCCCCGGAAACCGGCGGCGGGCCGTCGGCCGGTGGCTCGGCGGCCCCGACCGGACCGTCACCGTCGGGCGGGCCGCCGCGCAGGGCGGCGGCGACCGCGGCCGCGGTGCGCGGGCCCACCCCCGGCACCTCGGCGATCTCCGTGACGCTGGCGGCGGCCAGCCGCTTCAGCGACCCGAACCGCCGCAGCAGGGCCTTGCGGCGCACCTCCCCGAGCCCGGGCACCGTGTCGAGGTCCGAGGCGGTCATCCGCCGCGAGCGGCGCTGCCGGTGGTAGGTGATGGCGAACCGGTGCGCCTCGTCGCGGATCCGCTGCAGCAGGTAGAGCCCCTCGGAGGCGCGCGGCAGGATCACCGGGAACGGGTCGTCGGGCAGCCACACCTCCTCCAGCCGCTTGGCCAGCC
>DATMJT010000602.1:0-6327 GCA_035553735.1 Pilimelia sp. | reverse complement strand
CGCCGGCCCGGGCGCGGGCGCGACGGCGGCGGAGGCCCACGCCGGCCCGGCGACGAGGGCGAGCACCGGCAGGGACACCAGTGCGGTGAGGGCGAGCGCCAGCCGGCGCGGTGGTCGTCGATCCATGCGGCAGATCCCTTCCTGGGCAGGCCTCACCCGGCGCGTGGCTCGGGCGGCGCGTTCCACTGCGGAGACGGTCGGGGGCCGAGGCCACACGCCCGTACCCGTCAAGGAATCGAGCCTCTCGACGCTATGACCGGAGGGCAGGCGCGGGCAAGGCCGCGGCGGGCGGGCGCGCATCGAGCTGCATGATTGTGCAAGGTCCAGGGTGGCCACCGCGCCAACTGCCCGCGCCGCCGGCGACGCGCCCGGCACTCGGGTGGCGCCGCCGGCGGGCGCGGCGCGGTCGCCGCCGCCTGTCCGCGGTCGGCTTCCCGGACGGGTCACCGTTGGGCGCGCCGGGCCCGGGCCCGGCGCCGGCCCTCGTGCATGGCCTGCACCCGGGCGGCCAGGATGGTGCGCCCGTGCGCCACCAGGTCGGCCGGCAGCCGCGCCGGCGGCGGCCAGCCGCCGTCGGCCCAGGCGTCGGCCCCCGCCAGGAGCCGGGCCGCGGTGTGCACGGTGAAGTCGGCCGGCGTCACCCGGTCCAGGTCGCTCCAGGCCACGGGGAAGGACACCGGCGTGCCCGGCCGCACCCGAGGGCTGTACGCCGCCACCACCGTCGCGCCACCGGTCCGCGTGGCGTCCAGCAACACCCGCCCGCCGCGGTCGTCGCGGAGGAACGCCGTCGTGAGCAGCGCCGGATCCAGGCGCTCGGCGCGCTCGGCGAGGGCGCGGGTAGCCGCCGCGGCCTCGTCGGCGGTCGTGCCTCGGTCGAGCGGGACCACGACGTGCAGGCCCTTGGACCCGCTGGTCTTGACCGCCCCGGCCAGGCCCGCCTCGGCCAGCGCGGCGCGCACCAGCCCGGCGGCCCGGACCACCGGCCCGAACCCCGCGCCCTCCGGCGGGTCCAGGTCGAGCACCAGGTGGGTGGCGTGGTCGGGCCGGTCGGCGCGCACCAGCGTGGGGTGGTACTCCACGGCGCGTTGGTTGGCCAGCCACAGCAGCGTGCGGCGGTCGTCGCACAGCGCGTAGCGGACCTCGCGCCGCGAGCTGGCCGACCACAGCGGCACGGTGCGTACCCAGTCCGGGGCGTAGCCCGGCACGTTCTTCTGCATGAACGGCGCCTGGCCGCGCCGGGCCCGCACCACCGACAGCGGCCGACCCCGCAGGTGCGGCAGCAGGCGGTCGCGCACGGCGTCCAGGTAGTCCACCAGGTCGCGCTTGCGGGCGCCGGCGCCGTCGAACAGCGGCTCGTCCAGGTTGGTCAGCGGCACCCCGGCCCGGGTCGCGTCGTCGCCCATCGCCCCACCCTCCCCGGGCCGCGCGCGGAGGTCAACGGGCCCCGCCGCCTGATTCCCGGAATGGCGCCGACATCGCCGGGGCGACTGCGTCGCCCAACAGCCACCGCGTGCGCCGCATTCATCGGCTTGATAGCCCGCGCAGTGGATGGCGGCGGTCGCAACGCGGCCTGCCTGGGGCGCCGCGGGCGCGGCCGCGGCGGTCGGGGCAGGGGTGAACATGACGATTCACTCGTGAGTTGGATCCTCGCAATTCGACGCGCCGTGCGAATGCGTTTACCGCCCGGACATATACCATCGATTCATTGTTTGCGCGGCGGTGCCGTGACCTCGTGATGAAGCGGAACCAGGATGAGCGTTGATCTCGGCGGCACTGCGCACCCACAACACGCCTGGAACAACACCGCCGCGTCCTATCCGGACAGCGCGTCGCTGGTGGAACTCTTCGCGCACCAGGTGCGCCGCCGGGGCGACGCGGTCGCGGTGTCGGCTGCGGGCGTCGAGCTGACCTACGCGGACCTGGACCGGTGGGCCGACCGGCTGGCCGGTCATCTCCTCGACGTCGGGGTGGAGCCCGGGGAGCCGGTGGGCCTGCTCGGGGAGCGGGGCTGGTGCGTGCCCGCCGCGATGCTCGGCATCCTGCGCGCGGGCGGCGCGTACGTCCCGCTCGACCGGTCGGATCCCATCGCCCGGCTCCGCATGCTGGTGGACGAGCTCGCCGTCCGTCGGATCGTCACCATGCCCGGCTGCGACGGCCTGCTCGACCGGATACCGGGCTATCCGGTCGAGAGCTTCCGCGACGGCCCGACGGTGACGCCGCGCCCGGTGCGGGTCGACGCCGGGTCGGCCGCCTACGTCATGTTCACCTCCGGATCGACCGGGACCCCCAAGGCGGTGGCCGTCCCGCACCGGGCGGTGACGCGGCTGGTGATCGGCGCCGACTACGTCGACCTCACGCCCGACGACCGGGTCGCCCACACGGGGCACCTGTCGTTCGACGCCTCGGTGTTCGAGATCTGGGGGGCGTTGCTCAACGGTGCCCGACTCGTCGTGGTCGACTCCGACGTGCTGCTCGACCCGGGGCGCCTGGCGGAGTTCCTGCGCCGGGAGCGGATCACGGTGCTGTGGCTGTCGGCCGGCGTGTTCCACCAGTGCGCCGGCGCCCTCCCCGGGATGTTCGGCGAACTCAGGTACCTCATCTCCGGCGGCGACGTGCTCATCCCCGACGCGGTGCGCGAGGTGCTGCGCGCCGGGGCTCCCCGCGCCCTGCTCAACGGGTACGGCCCCACCGAGAACACGACGTTCTCGGCGACCCACCGGGTGGTCGAGGTGCCGGCCGGCGCGGCCCGGATACCCATCGGCCGCCCCATCGCCAACTCGACCTGCTACGTGGTGCGCGACGACGGCACGCTGGCCGACGTCGGCGAGGAGGGGGAGCTGGTCGTCGGCGGCGACGGGGTGGCGCTCGGCTACGTGAACAGCCCGGCGCTGACGGCCGCGCGCTTCGTCCCCGACCCGTACGCCCGGCGGCCGGGCGCCCGCCGGTACCGCACGGGGGACCGGGCCCGGTGGCTGCCCGAGGGCGTGCTGGACTTCCTCGGCCGACGCGACCGGATGGTCAAGCTGCGGGACGTGCGGATCGAGCTGGACGAGGTCGAGGCGGTCCTGCACACGCACCCGCGGCTGCGCGGCGCGGCGGTCACCACGGCGGGTGCGGAGCCGGCCAGCCGCGCCCTGGTGGCGTTCTACACGGCGGGCGACGCCGGCGGCTGCCCGCCGACGGGCAGTGAGCTGCGGGCGTTCCTGGCGCAACAGCTGCCGGCTGCCATGGTGCCCGCGCGGTACGTCCTGTTGGACCGCATCCCGCTCACCCCGGCGGGCAAGGTGGACCGGGTCGCGCTGGGGCACCGCGCCGCCTCGGTGTTCGCCGCCGCCTCCGGTGTGGACACCCGGGGCCGGGCCCGGCAGCCGGTGACCCCCGTGCAGGTGGGGCTGGCGCGGCTCTGGGCGGAGCTGCTGGACGCCACCGATCTCACCCTGGACGCCAGCTTTTTCGAGCTGGGCGGCAACTCGTTGCTGGCCGCCCGGGTCTTCGCCCGGCTCCAGGCCATGTTCGGCATCCCCCCGGAGGCGGGCCGGTTCCTCACCCGCCGGCTGCTGGCCGACCCGTCGCTGGAGGCGTGCGCCGAGGCGGTGGTGGAGGCCCGCGACCGCAGCCTGCGGCAGGACGACACCGGCGCCAGCCTCGACCTCGTCCGCGAGGCCCGCTCCGATGTGCCGCTGCCGGCCCGGCCCGGCGGCGGACACCCCGGCACTGACGTGCTGCTGACCGGCGCCACCGGGTTCCTCGGCAGCTACCTGCTGCGCGAGCTGCTGGCGGCCGGGCGCCGGGTGCACTGCCTGGTGCGCGCCGTCGACGAGGAGCGGGCGCGGCACCGGCTGACCGCCGCGCAGGCCCGGTACGACCTGGGCGACCTGCCACTGGACCGCGTGCTGCCGGTGGCCGGGGATCTCGCCGCGCCGCTGCTGGGACTCGAACCCGCGACGTTCGACCGGCTCGCCCGCGACGTCGGCCAGGTGGTCCACTCGGCGGCCTACGTCAACTTCACCTACCCGTACCACCACCTGGCGCCGGTGACCGTCGGCGGGACCCGGGAGGTCATTCGCCTGGCGGGCCGGCACCACGGCGCCGCGGTGCACTTCGTCTCCACGATGGCGGTGCTCGCCGCGTTCGCCGGCACCGGGGTGCGTACCGTCACCGAGGACACCGCCCTGGCCTATCCCGAGCGCCTCTACATGGGCTACCCGGAGACCAAGTGGGTGGCCGAGGAGATGCTCCGGCACGCGGCGGCCGCCGGGCTGCCGGTCGCGGTGTACCGGCCCTACGAGATCGCCGGCGACCTGCGCACCGGCGGCTGGAACCTGGAGAGCGCGACCTGCGCCCTGTTCCGGGTGATCGCCGACGTCGGCGCGGCGCCGGACGTGGACCTGCCGCTGGACCTCGTCCCGGTGGACGTCCTGGCGCGTCAGATCACCCACATCGCGCTGGGCGCACCGCCCGCCACCGGCACCTACCACCTGGCCAACCCCCGGCCGGGGGTGCTGGACGACATGGTGCGACGGCTGCGGGCACACGGCTACCCGGTGCGCCCGATGCCGCTGGACCAGTGGGTGCGCGAGGTGGTGGGCTTCGTCTCGCGCAGCCCGGACCACCCCTTCGCGCCGTTCATACCCCTGTGGGTGGACCGCAGCCCGCTCAGCGGCCTGGTGGTGAAGGAGATGTACTTAGGGCGGCACTTCCCGGCCTTCACCCGGGACCGGGCGGAGGCCGCGCTGGCCGGTACCGGCATCGACGTGCCGCCGGTCGACGACGCGCTCCTGGACCACTACATCGCGTTCTTCCAGCGCTCCGGGTTCCTCCCCGCGCCCCCGGGCTGCTGACGTGTCCGGGCCGCTGCCCCGCCTCGGGGTCGTTCTCGACTTCGGGTCGGCCAGCCCGATGGGCGTGCTGGCGGCCGCGCGCGGGATGGCCGAAATCGTCTTCCTCTGCGACCGCGACCTGCCGTACGTCCGGGCCCGGTTCGACGACGTCGCGGCGCTGGCCGAGGCGGTGGACGTCACCGGGTTGCCCGCCCACACGCTGGCCGACCGCGTCGGGGGGTTGCGGCTGGCCGGGATCACCACGTTCAGCGAGCACCAGCTGAACCGGACGGCGGCGCTGGCCCAGCGGCACGGCCTGGCCTTCCACGACCGGGCGACTGCGCGGGCGCTCACCGACAAGTACGTGCAGCGGCGCATCCTCGCCGCGGCCGGCGTGCAGCACACCGCCTGCCGGGTGGTGCGCGGGGTCGCCGACCTGGCGGCGGCTGTGGCCTGCGTGGGGCTGCCCGCGGTGCTCAAGCCGCGCCGCGGTGCGGCCAGCGCCTACACGTGCCGGGTGGACAGCGTCGCGGAGGCGGCCGGGCGCCTGCGCGACTTCGCCGGTGGCGCCGCACCGGCCCGGCCCGTCGACTTCGTGCTGGAGGAGCTGCTGGTCGGTGACGGGTCGGTCGCCGGGCCGGGATGGGCGGACTACGTGTCGGTCGAGTCGGTCACCTCCGGTGGCGTGGTGCGCCACGTCGAGATCACCGGCAAGTTCCCGCTCGCCGCGCCGTTCAGGGAGACCGGGTACGTCATCCCGTCGACCCTGGACGAGGCCGCGCGGCAGGCCGTGTTCGACCTGACCACGGCCGCCGTGCGGGCCCTCGGCGTCCAGCACGGCGCCACGCACGTCGAGGTGAAGCTGGGCCGCGGGGGACCCCAGGTCATCGAGGTCAACGGCCGCGTCGGCGGATACGTCGCCGACCTGCTGAGCCGGGCGCGCCGGGTCGACCTGGTGCGGATGGCCCTGGCCGCCGCCCTCGGCCGGGCGCCGGACCCGCCGGCCGACTCCGGGTACCGCCGGCACGCGTTCCAGTACTTCCTGACCCCGCCGGTCGACGCCGTCGCGCTGCGCAGCCTCGACGGCGTGACGGCGCTGGGCCGCCGGCCCGGCATCCAGGCGGTCGAGATCCTCAAGCAGCCCGGCGAGTCCGTGGACTGGCGCGCGGGCACGCTGGCCTACGTCGGCATCGTCCACGGCGCGGCGGAGGACCACCGCGGCGTCCTGGACCTGGTGGAGATGATCAACAGAACGCTGGTGATCCGTTACGACACGGTGGGCGGTGCGGCCGCGGCACCACCGCGACCGGCGCAGCCGCCGCGCCCCGGGTCGTCCGACAAAACGCCACGGGATAGGGCAATCTGAGCGTACTGTCGGTGTCGAGCGGCGTGGGGTGCGTCGGCAGCGTAGGGGATCGTCATGGCGCCACCGGGCATCGACGTGGCCGGCGCGGTTGAGTCCGCGCCGGCTACGCGGCCCGGCGCGGTGCCGGCCGTCGACCCGGCG
>DATMJT010000601.1:0-5556 GCA_035553735.1 Pilimelia sp. | reverse complement strand
GTGCCGGGCGGGCCGGTCGGCCGGTCAGGCGCGCGGATGCGCCTGGCGGTACGCGGCCCGCAGCCGCTCCACCGAGACGTGGGTGTAGACCTGGGTGCTGGCCAGCGATGCGTGACCCAGCAGCTCCTGCACCGCCCGCAGGTCCGCGCCACCGGCCACCAGGTGGGTGGCCGCGCTGTGGCGCAGGGCGTGCGGTCCGGTGGGGGGAAGCCCGGCCCGGTGCGCGTGCTGGGACACGATGCGCCGGGCCACGCCGGTGTGCAGCCTCCCGCCGCGGGCGCCGAGCAGCAGGGCGTCCCCGCTCTCCGGACCGGCCAGCTGCGGACGCCCGTGGTGCAGCCAGTCCCGCAGCGCCCGCTCGGCCGGCACCCCGTAGGGCACGGCCCGCTCCTTGGCGCCCTTGCCGAACACCCGGACCACCCGCCGCGCCTCGTCGACGTCGCAGCGGTCCAGCCCGCACAGCTCGGCGACCCGCACGCCCGTCGCGTAGAGCAGCTCCAGCACGAGCCGGTCGCGCAGCAGCACCGGCGAGGCGTCGCCGGCCGGGGCCGCCATGAGGCCGGCGGCCTGCTCCGGGCGCAGGACCGTGGGCAGTTCGCGGCGGCCCCGGGGGCTGGCCAGCCGGGCCCCCACGTCGCTGGGCAGCAGCCCCGCCCGGTGCGCCCAGGTGCTGAACGCGCGGGCGGCGGCCGCGCGTCGGGCCAGGGAGGCCCGTGCCGCGCCCAGCGTCCGCTGCTTCGCCAGCCAGCTGCGCAGCGTCATGAGGTCCAGGTCGGCCGGGACGGTGTGGCCCATCCGCGCGGCGTGGTCGAGCAGGGACACCACGTCGCCGACGTAGGCCCGGACGGTGTGCGCCGACCGGTTGCCCACGACGGTCAGCTGGTGCGCGAACTCGTCGACCGCGTCGCGCAACGCGGTGGGCAGCTCCTGGTGCGCCGCCGCGGTGCGGCTTCCGCGCGGGCTCATCCGCGGCCGCCCGCGCGCCGGCGAGCCCGTTCTCGTGCCGCCGCGTCCGTGCCCGCTCTCGTGCCGCCGTTGCCCGTGCCCATGCTGCCTGTATAGCCGGTGCGCCGGGCGCCGGCCCGCCACCGCCCGTGCGAACGGTCATCCGCGGCCCGCGCGGCGCAGCGTGTACCCCGCCGCGGTCCGCGCGACCAGGTCCAGCTCGGACAGCAGGCCCAGGCGGCGCAGGGCGGTGCGCAGGTCGAGGCCGGCGCGCGTGGCGAGTTCCTCCGGGCCGATCGCGCCCCGGGCGGGCATCGCCTCCAACAGGCGGGCGGCGTCCGGGTCGAGGGTGTCGCGGACGGTACGCGGTCCGCGCGCCAGGGGCGCCAGGTCGTCGCCGATCCGGCCGACCTCCTCCAGGACGTGGGCGACTCCGGTCACCAGTCGGCTGCCGGGTAGTTCGCGCAGCATCTCGTGGGCGCCGACCGACATGGCCGAGGTGACCGGCCCTGGCACCACCATGGCCGCCCGGCCCAGGGCGGCGGCCCGGCGCAGGGTGGAGGTGGCGCCGCTGCGGGCGGCCGCCTCCACGAGCACCGTGCCGGCCGTCGCGGCCGCGATGACCCGGTTGCGGATCAGGAACCGGTGCCGGTGCGGCTCGGCACCCGGCGGCCACTCGCTGACCACCAGCCCGGATTCCGCAACGGCCTCGAACAACGCGGCGTGCCCCGCCGGGTACGGTCGGTCCAGGCCGCAGGCCAGCACCGCCACCGTGCACCCGCCGGCGGCCAGGGCACCCCGGTGGGCCGCGGCGTCGACGCCGTACGCTCCGCCCGACAGCACCGTCCAGCCCCGCGTCGCCAGCCCGTGCCCCAGCTCGGCGGCGACGTGTGCGCCGTACCCGGTCGCCGCGCGGGCGCCGACGACGGCCACCGACCGGGCGAGGGCCGCCGCGAGCGGCTCGGCGCCGCGGACCCACAGGCACAGCGGCGGGCGGGTCTCGCGGTCGGTGCGCCCGGCGGCGGCGAGGCCGTCGAGCCGGACGAGGTCCTCCACCTGGGCGGGCCACTCCGGGTCGGCCGGGACGGCGATCCGCACGCCCAGCCGCTGCGCCCGGCCCAGCGCGACCTCGGCGGCGTGGCGGGGGTCCGTGCCGGCGGTGCGTGCCGCCACGGCGGTGCGCAGCCGCGCGTCCGGGGCGTCGCCGGCGAGCAGACTCGCCAGCGTGGCAACCGCACCGTGCTCGGCGACGAGCTGGTGCACGGTCCGGGTGCCGGGCTCGGCCAGCCAGGTGAGCGCGACGCGGGCGAACCGGTCCTCGTCCCGGCAGCTCATCGCGCCTCGCCGCTGCGCAGCTCGACGGCCTCGTCGACGTCGCCGGCCGAGGGCCGGTCCCGGCCGTCCAGGTCGGCGATCGTCCAGGCCAGGCGGAGCACCCGGTCGACGCCGCGGGCGGACAGGGCGCCGGTGTCCAGCCGCCGCCACAGGCTGGCGGTGTCCGCCGGGGGCAGCCGCCACGGCGGCTCCCGCAGCCGTGCGCCGGGCACGGCGGCGTTGAGCCGCCACGGGCCGGCGGCGGCCCAGCGCTGCGCCGCGGCGGCCCGCGCCGCCGACACCCGTCCGGCCACCGCGGCGGAGCACTCCCGGCCCGACGCGGCGGCCAGCAACTCGCCCGCACCCAGCGGCAGCAGACTGATCTGCAGGTCGATCCGGTCGAGCAGCGGGCCCGAGAGCCGGCCCAGATAGCGTCGACGGCGTAGCGGACTGCACTCGCAGTCGGGCTCGCCGCCGACGCGGGCGCAGGGGCACGGGTTGGCGGCCAGCACCAGCTGCACCCGGGCGGGCAGCTCCGTCACGCCTCGGGCCCGGCTCAGCAGCACCCGGCCGTCCTCCAGCGGCTGGCGCAACGCCTCCAGCGCGCGCGGCGGGAACTCCGGGGCCTCGTCGAGGAACAGCACCCCCCGGTGCGCCAGGGAGATCGCGCCGGGCCGCGCCCGGCCCGACCCCCCGCCCACCAGTGCGGGGACGCTCGCCGTGTGGTGCGGCGCCTGGAACGGCGGCCGGCGGCGCAGCGGTGCGCCCGGTGCCAGCAGACCCGCCACCGAGTGCAGGGCGGTCACCTCCAGGGCCGCGGCGTCGTCCAGGTCGGGCAGGACCGATGGGAGTCGCTCGGCCAGCATGGTCTTGCCGGCGCCCGGCGGCCCGAACAGCGCCAGGTGGTGCCCGCCGGCGGCCGCCACCTCGATGGCGCGCCGGCCCAGCGACTGACCCGCCACGTCGGCCAGGTCCGGCTCGGGGGTCGACCCGCCGGGCCGGTTGGTCGCGGGCGCCAGCAGCGGTCCGTCGCCGGTGGCGAAGGCGACCAGCCGGTGCAGGCAGTCCGCGGCGCGCACCCGCACGCCGGGCACCAGCGCCGCCTCGGCGGCGTTGGCGGCGGGCACCACGAGCCGCGTGACGCCGGCGTGTACGGCGGCGATGGCCATCGGAAGAACGCCGCGGACCGGTCGCACCGCGCCGTCCAGGCCCAGCTCGCCGATCACCGCGACCCCGTCCAGGGCCGCGGTGGGCAGCTCACCGGCACCGGCGAGCACCGCGGCGGCGATGGCCAGGTCGAAGCTCGAGCCCTGTTTGGGCACGGTCGCCGGCAGCAGGTTCACGGTGATGCGGCGGCTCGGCCACCGCCGGCCGGAGTTGATGACGGCCGCGCGCACCCGGTCGCGCGCCTCGGACAGCGCCGTGTCGGGCAGCCCTGAGAGCACGAGCGCGGGTAGGCCGTTGGCCAGGTCGGCCTCCACCTCCACGAGGTGGCCCGTCACGCCCACCAGGCCGGCCGAGAGGACCTTGGCGTAGCTCACTGGAACGCCCCGCGCAGGTGGTCGATCCGGGCCGCGCCGCGCGGCTGCGGGTGCACCGACACGACGTCGAAGCGGACCTCGCCGGGCGGGTCGGCGCAGGTGGCCAACCAGCGGGCGGCGAGCCGGCGCAGGCGGCGCTGCTTGCGGCCGGCGACCGCGGCGGCGGCCGGGCCGTATCCGTCGGTGCGGCGCGTCTTCACCTCGCAGAAGACCGTCACGCTGCCGTCGCGCGCCACGATGTCGAGTTCGCCGTCGGCGCAGCGCCAGTTGCGCGCCAGCACCACCATGCCGGCTTCCTCCAGGTGCCGCACCGCCAGCCGCTCGCCGTACGCCCCGACGGCCTGTCTCGCCCGCGTCATGCCGCCACCGTGCGTGACCCGGCGTCGCGGCGGGGCGGGGCAGCGGCCGGATTGTGGACGACCGGGCGGGTGTGGACAGCCCCCACCGGGGCGGTGGACCTGCTACGGGCCGCCGGGCCGGTCCGACCGGTCACAGCTCGGCGGCCTCCCTTTGCGGCACCCCCCGCCGTCGCCTACGGTGCGAGCCGTGGACCCACATCGCAGCTCCCCCTCCGGGGACCCGCCCCCGTGGCGGTTGCCCGAGCGGACGGGCACGGACGACGGCTGGGACGACCGTGAGCGGCGTACCGGGCCGGACAGCTACGACGGCTTCCGGGTCCCGGCCCCTCGGCCGGGGACGCCCGACTCGCCGCCCGGGGCGCTGCCCTTCGAACCGCAGGCAGCCCCGGTGAGCGGCGCCGACCTGCGGCCTCAGCGGGCGTACGAGCCTGAGCGCCCGTACCCGGATCCGCCCGCGGCCGTCGGCCGGCACTACCCCGCCGACCCCTTCGACGGGCCCGGCCGGGCCGGTCCACCGCCGGCCCCGGCCCGGTCGCTCGGGCCGGTCGACCCCCTCGGGCCGCCGGCCGCGGCGCCGGGTGACCATCGAGGGCCGGGCGTGACGGCGCCAGGTGACCTTCTCGGGCCGGTCGTCGCGGCGCCGGGTGACCCCCTGGGGCCGGTCGTCGCGGCGCGGCACGACGAGGCACCTGCCGCGCGCCACCACCCGGCCGCGGACCGGTACCCGGGCGCGCCGCAGCGGCCGCCCGGCGCCGCGCACCCGATGGAGGTGCCGACCGGCCCGGTGGCGACCGTGCCGCCCCCGGACCCGGGGTTCATTCCCGGGTTGAACCCGGTGCACCACGCCACCGAGTCCATCGACCGGTCCGCCCTGCGCCGGCCCGTCGGCGCGCCCGCGCCCGTGGGCGACGGGGTCTACCGCGCCCGGCGCCCGGCGTTGCTGGTCGGCTTCCTGGCGGTGGCGGCCCTGCTGGAGATCCCGGCGCTGCGGCTGCTGTTCACCGCGACGTTCGGCCCGGCGGTGTACCCGGCGGGGGTGGTGTCCGGGGTGCTTCTCGTGCTCGCCCTGCCGGTCCTGGCCTGGGGACTCGCCGCGCTCCTCGGCGGCGCCGGGCGGCTGCCCGACGAGCCGCCGGCGCGGGCCTGGGCCCGGGCGCCGCTGGCGCTGCTGCCGGTGGGCCTGGTGCTGCTGGTCGCCGCCGGGCTGGCCGCCGGCTGAGCCCGCGCCCGGCCCCGAGGCCGCGGCCTTACCGGCCGCTCCGGGACCGGCCCGCCGCCGACCGGCCGCCCCGGACACCACCCCCGCCGGGTACACCGCCGGGCCGAACGTCGCGGTGAACAGCAGCCGCAGCGCCGGGATCTCCAGCAGGGCCGCCACCGCCAGGAAGCCGACCAGC
>DATMJT010000600.1:0-9651 GCA_035553735.1 Pilimelia sp. | reverse complement strand
GACCACGTCGGCCAGGGCCGCGACCAGCGCGTCGGCGTCGAGCGGGCCCGCCAGCCGCACCGCCAGCGGCACGTTGTAGGTGGCGCTCGGCCCCTCCAGCTTGTGCAGGAACCACAGCCGACGCTGCGCGTACGACAGGGGGATCATCGGTCCTCCTCCGGCCTCGGCATCCGGCGTACCGCGGGCCTGGCCTTGCCGGCCGTGCCGACCCGCTCGGCGACCATGGCCGCCGTGGGTGACTCGAAGAAGGCACGCAGGGGCAGCTCCGCCCCGAACGTGCTGCGGATCCGGCTGATCAGCCGGACGGCGAGCAGTGAGTGGCCGCCCAGGGAGAAGAAGTTGTCGTCGGCGCCGACCCGCTCCACGCCGAGGATCTCCGCGAAGAGGTGGCAGAGGACCTCCTCGCGGGCCGAGGCCGGTGCCCGGCCGCCGCCCTCGCCGGCGTAGTCCGGGGCGGGCAGCGCGCGGCGGTCCACCTTGCCGTTGGGGGTCAGCGGCAGCGTCTCCATCGCCACGAGGGCCGCCGGCACCATGTACTCCGGAAGGAACTCCGCGCACCGGGCCCGCACGGCGGCCGCGTCCAGCGCCGTGCCCCGCTCCGCCACGACGTAGGCGACCATCCGCTTGTCGCCGGGCCGGTCCTCGCGCACGACGACCGCCGCGTGGGCGACCGCGGAGTCCTGGCGCAGGACCGCCTCCACCTCGCCCAGCTCGATCCGGTAGCCGCGGATCTTCACCTGGTCGTCCACGCGGGCGACGAACTCCAGCTCGCCGCCGACGCCGTGCCGCCCGAGGTCGCCGGAGCGGTACATCCGGGACCCGGGCGGCCCGAACGGGTTGGCGACGTACCGGGTGGCGGTCAGGCCGGTGCGGTCGTGGAAGCCGCGGGTGACCAGCTCGCCGGCGATGTAGATCTCCCCCGGCACCCCGGGCGGCACCGGCCGCAGCGCGGCGTCCAGCACGTACATCTGGGTGTTCCAGCTCGGCCGACCCAGCCCCACCACCCCGGGGGTGACCGCGTCCCCCGGCCCGATGCGCCGCTCCATGCACTCGACGGTGGTCTCGGTGGGCCCGTACTCGTTGAACACGGTCACCGCCGGGTGCCGCGCCCGCCACTCGTCCAGCACCTCGCCGATGAGCGGCTCGCCGCCCAGCACGAGCTGCTCGGTGGGCGAGAACCGGTCCGGCAGCGCCAGCAGCAGCGCCAGGTGGCTCGGCGTCGCCTTGACGAAGGTCGGCCGGACGACGTCCGCCGCGGGGGTCTCCGCCGACCCGTCGGGCTGCCACCCGTCGAGCTCGATCAGGTGCACGCAGCCGCCGGAGGTCAGCGTGGCGTACAGGCCGGTCACCGTCAGGTCGAACGACACCGAGGAGTGCACCAGGGAGCGACCGGCCGCCGCCGGGTACGCGTGGCGGGCCCACGCCAGGTAGTGGTTGAGCGAGTGGTGCTCGACCACGGCCCCCTTGGGGCGCCCGGTCGACCCCGAGGTGTAGATCACCATCGCGGGGTGCCGGGGCCGCAGCGGGCTCAGCCGGTCGGCGTCGGTGAGGTCGTGGCCGGGCAGCGCGTCGCACCCGGCCACGGTGGCCGGGTCGTCCAGCAGGACGGTGTCGCCGCCGATCGGCAGGCGCGCCGCGACCGCGCCGTGGGTGAGCACCACGACCGGGTCGGCGTCCTTGAGCATGAACGCCATCCGCTCGGGCGGGTAGGTCGCGTCGACGGCGACGTAGGCCGCGCCGGCCTTGAGCACCGCCAGCAGCGCGACCATGAGGTCCAGGGACCTGGGCAGCACCACCCCGGCGAACCGCTCGGGGCCCAGGCCGCGGCGCACGAGCATCCGGGCCAGCCGGTTCGCCCGGGCGTCCAGCTCGGCGTAGCTGAGGGTCCGCCCGTCGCACACCACCGCGGGGGCGTCCGGCACCCGGCGCACCTGCGCGGCGAACAGCTCCGGCAGCACCGCCGCGGGCACCGGCACGCGGGTGTCGTTGAACGCCACCAGCAGCTCGTGGCGCTCCGCCTCGCTCAGCACGTCCACCGCGCCGATCGGCGCCTCCGGGTCGGCGAGCACCGCGCGCAGCAGCCGCACCAGCCGGTCGCTCCACGCCTGCGCGCCCGCCCGGTCGAACAGGTCGGTGGCGTACTCCAGGTAGCCCTGGATGCCCTCCGGCGCGCCGTCGGCCGCCGTGGCCTCCCAGACGAAGAAGGACAGGTCGAGCTTTGCCGCGCCGGCCCCGGCGTAGGACGCCTCGGTCTCGGCGCCGGGCAGGTCCAGCCGGGCGCGCACGCCGTCCTCGTACGTCAGCATCACCTGGAACAGCGGGTGGTGCGCCAGCGACCGGGTGGGGTTGAGCACCTCCACCAGCCGCTCGAACGGCACGTCCTGGTGGGCGTAGGCGCCGATGTCGGTCTCCCGGACCCGGTCCAGCAGCTCGCGGAAGCTCGGGTCGCCGGAGGTGTCGGTGCGCAGCGCCAGCGTGTTGACGAAGAAGCCGACCAGCTCGTCCAGGGCCTCGTCGTCGCGCCCGGCGGCGCCGGTGCCCACGGTGATGTCGGTGCCGGCGCCCATCCTGGTGAGCAGCGCCGCGAGCGCGGCGTGCAGCACCATGAACGGGGTGGTGCCGGTCTGCCGGGCCAGGGCGAGCAGGCTGCGGTGGTCCTCGGCGCCGACGGCGAACCCGACGCGGTCGCCGCGGGCGCTCAGCTCCGCGGGCCGGGGCCGGTCGGTGGGCAGTTCGAGCACCTCGGGCAGGCCGGCGAGGGTCCGGCGCCAGTACTCGACCTGCGTGGCGATCGCGCTGTCCCCGTCGTCCTCGCTGCCGAGGCGCCGCCGCTGCCAGAGGGCGTAGTCCGGGTACTGCACCGGCAGCGGCGCCCAGTCGGGCGCGTGCCCGGCCAGGCGGGCCGCGTAGGCGGTCGACAGGTCCCGGGCCAGCGGCACCACCGAGCCGCCGTCGGCCCCGATGTGGTGCAGCACCACGAGCAGCACGTGCGCGGTCTCGGCGAGCCGGAACAGCGTGGCCCGCACCGGCGGCTCGGTGGCCAGGTCGAACGCCCGGCGGGCGGCGGCGTCGACGGCGTCGGCCAGCGCCGCGGGGTCGGTGTCGACCACCTCGAGCGCGGGCGCGGCCCGGACCCGCCCGGCGTCCAGCACGACCTGGTACGGGGTGCCGTCCTCCTCCGCGAAGACCGTACGCAGCGCCTCGTGCCGGGCGAGCACGTCCCCGAAGCCGGCGGCGAGCGCGGCGGCGTCGAGCGCGCCGGAGATCCGCACCCTCCACACGATGTGGTACGCGGCGCCGGGGCCCTCGAACCGGTCGAGGAACCACAGGCGCCGCTGGGCCAACGACAGCGGCAGCCGGTCCGGCCGGGGCGCGGGGGCCAGCGGGGCCCGCGGCGCGCCCGCCGAGGCGAACCGGCCGAGCAGCGCGCCGACGCAGCGCGCCTCGAAGACGGCGCGCAGGGGCAGTTCGACGCCGAAGGCGGCGCGGATCCGGCCGACGAGCCGGGCGGCGAGCAGCGAGTGCCCGCCGAGGGCGAAGAAGTCGTCGTCGACACCGACCTCGGGCACGCCCAGCACGTCCGCGAACAGTCCACACAGGAGCGTCTCCCGGCGCGTCCGGGGCGCCCGGCCGGGCGTGGCCGGAGCGTACTCCGGCGCGGGCAGCGCGCGCCGGTCCAGCTTGCCGTGCGGGGTCAGCGGCAGGGCCGGCAGCTCCACGAAGGCGGCGGGCACCATGTAGTCGGGCAGCCAGCCGCGCAGATGCTCCCGCAGCGCGGCCGGGTCGAGCGGGTCGTCGCCCGCCGCGCCGGGGCCCGCGCCGCCGGAGCGCACCAGGTAGCACACGATCCGCTGGTCGCCCGGTCGGTCCTCGCGCAGCACCGCGGCGGCGTACGCCACGGCGGGGTGGGCCAGCACGGCGGCGGACACCTCGCCCAGCTCCACCCGGAAGCCCCGGATGTTGACCTGGTCGTCGGCGCGGCCACCGAACTCCAGCAGGCCGTCGGCGCTCCACCGCCCGAGGTCGCCGGTGCGGTACAGGCGGGTGCCCGGGGTACCGAACGGGTTGGCGACGAACCGCTCGGCGGTGCGGTCGGGGCGCCGGAAGTAGCCCCGGGCCAGGCCCTCGCCCCCGAGGTAGATCTCGCCGGTGACCCCCGGCGGCACCGGGCACAGCCCCTCGTCCAGCACGTACACCTGCGAGTTGGGCATGACCCGCCCCAGCGGCACCACCCCGGGCGGCACCCGCTCGCCGGGGCGCACCGCGAACTCCGTGCAGTGCAGCGTCACCTCGGTGGGCCCGTAGCCGCTGGTCACCATGATGCCCGGGTGGTCGCGGCGCCACTGCTCCAGCGCGTCGCTGAGCAGCGCCTCGCCGCACAGCATCAGCTCCTCGGCCGGCGTGAACCCGGCGGGCAGCGTGTCCAGCAGCGGCAGGTGGCTCGGCGTCGCCTTGAGGAAGGTGCAGGACACCTCGTGCGCGGCGGGCTCCAGCGCGCTGACGAGCACCGACCCGCCGGCGGTCAGCGGGGGGAACAGCTGCTGCACGGTCTGGGCGAACGCCACGGACGTGTGCCACAGCGAGGTGCCGCGCACGCTGGGGTGCGCCTCCCGCGCCGAGCACAGGTGGTCGTCCAGGGAGCGGCGCTCGATGACGGCGGCCTTGGGGCGCCCGGTGGATCCGGAGGTGTAGATGACGTACGCCGGGTGCTGCGGCCACACCGGAGCGCGCAGCTCGGCCGCGGCCAGCTCGGCGGTCGGGTGCGACGCCACGGCGCGCGCGGTGTCCGGGTCGTCCAGCACCACGGTCGGCGACCCGGCGGGCAGCCGGCCCGCGACGGCGGAGCCGGTCAGCACCCGCCCGGGGCGGGCGTCCTCGATCATGTAGGCGATGCGGTCCAGGGGGTAGTCGGGGTCGATCGGCAGGTACGCCGCACCGGCCGTGAGCACCGCCAGCTTGGCCACCACCACCTCGACCGACCGCGGCAGCGCCACCGCGACCACCTGCTCCGGGCCGAGCCCCAGCCGCACCAGGTGGCGCGCCAACTGGTTGGTCCGGGCGTGCAGCTCGCCGTAGGTGACGCACTGCCCGCCGCAGACCACCGCCACCCGGTCGGGGGTGCGCCGCGCGTGCCCCGCGAACAGCTCCGTCAGGGACCCCGGTGGGCGCTCGCGCGCAGTGTCGTTCCACTCGACGAGCATCCGGTGCCGCTCGGCCGGCGACAGCGCCCCGGCCGCAGCGGCCGCCTCGGCCCGTGCGGGCGCCTCGGCCCCTGCGGGCGCCTCGGCCGGGGCGACCTGCATCACCTGACGATCCATGCCGCTGACTCCTCACCTACCCGCACCGTGCCGGCCGGATCCGACGCCGGACCCGGCCCGGCACTGGGACCGAACCTAGGAAGCGCTGCCTTCGATGCGTTATCCGTCACGTATCCGCCGCTGCGCCGGAGCGGCCATGTGGGCGGCCACCTGGCGGGCGGCCCCGGTCCGGGCGGCTCCGCCCGCCGGGCCGCGCTCAGGCCGGCGCCCGCCCGGAGCGGCCCGCGGCCGCCTGCAACGACAGGCAGTCGGCGTACCGGGGCAGGATCCCGGCCCGCTCGGCCTCGGCCAGCGTCGGCGCCTCGGTGTCGCGCCGGGACAGCAGCGGGACGATGTCGTCCGGGATCGGCAGACCGAGCGCCGGGTCGAGCGGGCTCACCGACAGCTCCAGCTCGGGCACGTAGCTCTGCGAGATCAGGTACGACGTGACGGTGTCCTCCTCCAGCGCGACGACCGCGTGCCCCATGCCGATCGGCAGGTAGACGGCCCGGAAGTCCTCCTGGTCGAGCAGGCAGCTGTCCCACTGCCCGAACGTCGGCGAACCCAGCCGAATGTCGATCATCAGGTCGAGGGCCCGGCCCCGCGCGCAGTACACGTACTTCGCGCTGCCCGGTGGCGTGGCGGTGTAGTGGATGCCCCGCACCACACCGCGCCGCGACCGCACGTGGTTGCTCTGCGCGAGGGAGAACGGCACCCCGCCGGTCGCGGCCAGGAAGCCGGGCTCCTGGAAAGGCGACAGGAAGATGCCCCGCTCATCGGGGTGCACCTCGGGCGTGAACTCGAACGCGCCCTCGACGGCGAGCTTACGGATCTGCATCTGCTCCTCTTCCTATGGGGACCGTCACCGCATGCTGCGGACGCAGGCGAGCAGGCTGCGCGCCTCGATGTTCAGGTAGTGGCCGTGGCGCAGCAGCCGCACGAGCTGGCCAGGGGTGATCCAGCAGTAGGACCGCGGGACGTCGAGCGGGAAGTCCTCGCCCACCTCGACGATGCGGTACCGGGTGAGCGCGTGGTGGAAGCGGCCGCCCTCCTCGGAGTGCAGCACGTCGTACCGCACCCGTCCGGCGGCGCCGGTCGCCACCTCGCGGACGAACGGCTCCAGGGCGTCCGGGTGCTGCCCCGGTCGCAGCTGGACGGTGGGCCCGATCTCCACCAGGTCCAGCAGTCCCACCTCGGGCCGGGCGCGGGTCAGGAGGTGCGGCACGCCGCGGATGCGCCGGGTGACGAAGACCGCGAGCCCCGGCCCGGCCGGTCGCAGCAGCGGCTGGCTCCAGCTGGCCACCTCCCGGCTGCCCGCCCCCTCGACCCGCACGGCCACGATGCGGAACTGGCGGCCCTCGGCGTCCCCCAGCTCGTGCGCCGTCCGGGCCCAGCCCCGCACCGCCGCCAGCGGGATGAGCCGCGGCTGCCAGTCGCACCGGGTCTTCTCCTCGATGAACCAGCTGCGGATCTCCCGCTCGGTGTGACGCGGCGCCGCCGCGGGCCCCGACGGCGCCGGCAGGCACGACAGGACCGTCCGGGCGTCCATGTTGACCAGGTTGTCGACGCGCAGCAGTTCGTGCATCAGCCAGAGCGGCAGCCAGCGGAAGTCCTCGTGCGCGGGTACGACCTCGTCGGTGCGGACCACGACGTTGCGGTTGCGCTTGCGCCAGAACCACGCGCCCTGCTCGGACTGGAGGGTGTCGACGAGGACGTCCCCCCGCCGGTGGCCGGCGAAGTATTCCAGGTAGCGGGTGCGGCCGCCGCGGTGCACCTGGCTGTAGTTGCTGCGGGTGGCCTGCACGGTCGGCGAGAGCTGGAGCGTGTTGACGTTGCCCGGCTCCATCTTCGCCTGCATCAGGCAGTGCGGCTCCCCGTCGAACTCCTTCACCAGGATGCCCAGGATGCCGATCTCCGGCTGGCAGATGATGGGCTGTGACGCGGGCGGGCCGGTGCCGTCGGGCAGCTCGACCGCCTCGACGGTGAAGAACCGCCCGCTGTCGTGCCGGAGGTTGCCGGTCCCCGGCTCGAAGCTCCAGGACTCCAGCTCCGCGAACGGGATCCGGGTCACCCGGAACCGACCGCTGCGGCGGCGCTCCTCCCACCAGGAGTCGAACGCCTGCCGGGAGGTGAGCACGGTCTCGTCCTCGGGCGCCGTCACCACGCCGGGCGGCGGGCCGCCCGCCCCGCGGCGCACGGTGCTCTGCTGAACCATCGCGACCTCCTACGCCGCCCGCGGCCGCCGGTGTCCGCCGCCCGACCGGGCCCTCACACCGTCGCCAGCACGTTCCGCACCGCGTCGATCACCTTGTCCTGGTCGCCGGGCGACAGCGACGGGTACATCGGCAGCGAGAAGATCTCGCCCGCCAGCCGCTCGGTCACCGGCAGCGACCCCCTGGCGTAGCCGAGATGGGCGAAGCCGGTCATCGTGTGCACCGGCCACGGGTAGCTGATGTTGAGCGAGATCCCGTACGGCTTGAGGGCCTCGATGACGGCGTCGCGCCTCGGGTGCCGGACCACGTAGACGTAGTAGACGTGGTCGTTGCCGGGCGCGGTGCTCGGCAGCACCAGCTCCGTGTCGCCCAGGCCCTCGACGTAGCGCTGCGCCACCGCGCGGCGGCCGGCGATGTACCGGTCGAGCCGGGTGAGCTTGCGGTCCAGGATCTCCGCCTGCACCTCGTCGAGGCGGCTGTTGTGGCCGGGCGTCGAGACGACGTAGTACCGCTCCTCCATCCCGTAGTAGCGCAGGCGGCGGAGGCTCGCGTCCACCTCGGCGTCGTCGGTGATGGTGGCGCCGCCGTCGCCGTAGGCGCCGAGCACCTTCGTGGGGTAGAAGGAGAAGGCCGCGGCCCGGCCCATCGAACCGGCGATCCGGCCGTGGTGGTGCGCGCCGTGGGCCTGCGCGCAGTCCTCCAGGATGGGCAGCCCGTGCCGCCGCGCGACCGCCTCCAGCGGCGCCATGTCCACGCACTGCCCGTACAAGTGGACGGGCAGCAGGCAACGGGTGCGTTCGGTGACGACCGACTCGACCTGCGCGACGTCCATCAGGTAGGTGTCGGGGTGGACGTCCACGAAGACCGGAGTCGCGCCGACCGCGTCGATGGCCACGACGGTCGGCGCCGCCGTGTTGGACACGGTGATCACCTCGTCGCCGCGGCCGATCCCGAGCGCCCGCAGCCCCAGGACGATGGCGTTGGTGCCGTTGTCGACGCCGGCGCAGTGCGCGACCCCGTGGTAGGCGGCGAACCGCGACTCGAACCGCGACAGGCTGGGGCCGAGCACGAGCCGGCCGGAGCGGAACACGGTGTCGACCGCGTCCAGGATGTCCTCGCGCTCGTTCTCGTACTCCGACAGGTAACCCCAGACGTGAAGAGTCATACGACGCCTCGAATCTCCCGAACCCCACCAGGGGCGGCACATCGACAGTTTCGGCGACAGTAGTACGCCGTCATTTTGGGTCGATATTGCGTTCATTTCGCGCGGCGGCGGCACCGTCCGCCATGGACACCATCCGACATGGACACCATCCGGCATGGACACCCGCACGACCCTGCACACCCGCACGATCCGGGGCATCCGCACGATCCGGGCGGCGCGTCCGTCGGCCCGTCGGGTATCGGCGCAAAACGCGGACGATAACCGGCGGGAAACGCCGCCCGATACTGTGCCCACGCCCAGTCGACCGGCGCCGGAGCGTTGTGGACGAACACGGTTCCACCGATCCGCCGGCCGCCTCGGCGACATTTGTCATTTCGTCGCATCGGCGCAGGGAGACGGTCATGATGTTGTTGATGGGTGGCGCGTGATGTCGGTCCTCGCGCAGCGCACGACGCGGGCCGCGGTCGTCGCGCCGGACGAGGAGTCGTCCGCGATAGCGCAGGTGGCGCGGAGGCTGTGCACGGTCGCCGGCGGCCGGGTCGACTCGGCGGAGTTCGTCGCCGCCGCGCGCGACGCCTGGGAGGACCTGCCCGCCGGCCTGCGCCGGTCGCTGCGACGGTTCCGCCGCGACTCCGGCCACCACGGCGTACTGCTGCTGCGCAACCTGCCCGTCGGCGCCGACACCCTCGGCGACACCCCCATGGTGGCCGGCTCCGTGCAACGGGAGGCGACCGTCGCCGCCGCACTGCTGCTCAGCGTCGCCGCCGGCCTGGGCGACCCGGCCGCCTTCCAACCGGAGAAGTCCGGCGCCCTGGTCCAGGACGTGGTGCCCGTGCCCGGCCAGGAGCACGTCCAGGGCAACGTCGGCTCTACCCAGCTGTCGTTCCACAGCGAGAACGCCTTCCACCAGCACCGCCCCGACTACGTGATGCTGCTGTGCCTGCGCGCCGACCGCGACGGGGTGGCCGGCACGCTC
>DATMJT010000599.1:0-6587 GCA_035553735.1 Pilimelia sp. | reverse complement strand
CGACCGCGCCGACGGCGGCCGGGTGCGGCGCCCGGATGCGGTGGCCGGACGCGGCGACCGCGCCGACGGCGGCCGGGTGCGGCGCCCGGATGCGGTGGCCGGACGCGGTGGCCGGGGCGTGCGCCGGCGGGCGGCGTGCGCCGCCGGCTCCGGCGGCATCATCGGCGGCGCCGCGCCACGGCAGCTTCCACGGGGGTCGAACAGGATGGATGACGCGTCGGACGGCGGCGGGCGGAGGGCGCGGGCCGGGTGCGCGGGCCTGCCGGCCGTGGCACGACCCGAGGCTCGACGCGGCCCCGCTGGCCTGCGCCGCCTGCCTGCTGGCCGGTCGGCTGCGCGACTCGCCGCCGATGATGGTGGTCGGCCTGGGCGTGCTCGGCGTGGCGATGGCGCTGCGCCGCCGGCGCTGACCCGCGCGCCCGCCGCGGCGCCGCCGACCGCACGGCGGCCGCCGCGACCACCGGAGGCAGCCGCGTGACCGCGCCCGCCCGCCGGGTGCCCTACCCCGACCCCGGCACCCCGGACTGCCGCGGCCCGTGGCACTACCTGTGGTGGCTGGTCGGCCGCCAGCGCGGGCGCGTGCTGCGCGGGGCGCTGCTGGGCAGCCTGTGGATGGGCGCCCTCATGCTGCCGCCGTACGTCATGGCCCGGGCGGTCGACGACGGTCTCGGCGGCCGCAGCACCGGTCGGCTGGTGGGCTGGGCGGCGGTCCTGCTGCTGCTCGGCGCGGTGATTGCCGGCCTCGGCGTGCTGCGCCACCGCACCATGACGATGATCAGGGTCGACGCGGCGTACCGGACCGTCCAGGTGGTCGTGCGGCACGCGACCCGGCTCGGTGCGGCGCTGCCGCGCCGGGTGCCGGCCGGTGACCTGAGCCACCTGCAGGCCGGGGACGCCGTCACGATCGCCCAGGCGCTGACGGTCACGGGGCCGGGCGTCGGCGCGGTGTTCGCGTACGTGGGCGTCGCGGTGCTGGTCTTCCGCATCTCGCCGGTCCTGGCCGGGGTGGTGACCCTCGGCGTCCCGCTGCTCGCGGTCGCCGTCGGTCCGCTGCTGGGCCGGCTGCACGGCGCCGAGCACGCCTACCGGGAGCAGCAGGGACAGCTCACGGCCCGCGCGGGTGACATCGTTGCCGGCCTGCGCGTGCTGTGCGGCATCGGCGGCAAGGCGGCGTTCGCCGGGCGCTACCGGGCCCGGTCCGCGCGGCTGACCCGCGAGGGTTACCGGGTGGGGGCCCTCACCAGTTGGGTGCAGGCGCTCGGTGCCGGGCTGCCGACGGTGCTGCTCGCCGCGGTGACCTGGCTGGGCGCGCGGATGGCGGCCAGCGGCTCGATCACGGTCGGCGAGCTGGTGGCGGTGTACGGCTATGTCGCCGCGCTCCTGGTGCCGGTCTACTTCTTCGTCGAGGGCGCCGACGACGTGCCGCGCGCACTCGTGGCCGCCGGGCGGGTGGTGCGGATCCTGGCCACGGCGCCGGACCCGCCGGGCCGGGGGAGGGCAGCCGCCGTCCCGGCGGAGGCCGCCCTGTGCGACCCGGCCTCCGGCCTGGTCCTGCCGGGTGGGCGGCTGGTCGGGCTGGCCGCCGACCGGCCGGACGCGGCGCGGGCCGTGGTGGAGCGCCTCGGCCGGCACGCCCCGTCCGGCGTCACCTGGGGCGGGGTTCGGCTGTCCGACCTGAGCCTGGCCGAGGTGCGGCGGCGGATCCTGGTCGCCGACGACGACGCGTACCTGTTCGCCGGCCCGGTGCGGGCGGTCGTCGCGCCGCGCGCCGCGCCCGCCGACGCGGACCTCGAACGGGCCCTGTGGACGGCCGCGGCCACCGACGTGGTGGACGGCCTGCCGGGGGGCCTGGAGGGCCGGCTCCAGGCCCGGGGCCGCAACCTCTCCGGCGGACAGCGCCAGCGCCTGCGGCTGGTGCGGGCGCTGCTGGCCGACCCGGGGGTGCTGCTGCTGGTGGAGCCCACCTCGGCGCTGGACGCGCAGACCGAGGCCACCGTCGCCGCCCGGGTCCGGGCCGCCCGGCGCGGTCGCACGACCCTGGTGGTCAGCACCTCGCCGCTGGTGCTCAACGAGGCGGACCAGGTGTGCTACCTGGTGGACGGCCGGGTCGCCGCGGTCGGCACGCACGGCGAGCTGCTGGCGACGCAGCCCGGATACCGGGCGCTGGTGTTCCGGGGCGCCGACGGCACCGGCGGCGGGGTCGACGGCGGCGCGCCCGCGGCCGCGGGCGGACGGGGCTGCGGCCGGTGACGTCGAACCCCGCACAGCTGCCGGTCGCGGACGCGGTCACGGTGCGCCGGGCGAGTTGGCGCCTGCTCCGGGCGGACGGGCGCGCCCTGATGCTGATCATCACGCTCACCTGCCTGGCGTCGGGTGCGGGCCTGGCGGGACCGTGGCTGCTCGGCCGGATCATCGACCGGGTCCAGCGCGGCACCGCCGCCGTGGCCGTCGTGGACCGCCTGGCCCTGGCCGTGCTCGGCTGCGCGCTCGCCCAGCTCGTGCTGACCCGGTTCGCCCGGTACCACGCGCACCGGTTCGGCGAGCGGGCCCTGGCCAGGCTGCGGGAGGAGGTAATCGACCGCGCCCTGGCGCTGCCGCTCGCGGCGGTGGAACGGGCCGGCACCGGGGACCTGCTGATCCGCTCGTCCGCCGACGTCGCCACCGTGGGCACCACGCTGCGCAGTGCCGCGCCGGACGTGTTCCTCGCGGGCGTGCAGGCGTTGTTCATCGTGGCCGCGGTGTTCGTGCTCGACCCGGTGCTGGGCCTGTGCGCGCTGGCCGGGATGCCGGTGGTGTGGGCGGCCACCCGCTGGTACCTGCGCCGCGCCAGGGCGGCGTACCTCAGCGAGGGCGAGTCCACCGCCGAGGTGGCCGACTCCGTCGCGGCCACGCTGGAGGGCGCGCGGACCGTCGAGGTCTTCGACCTGGCCGCACGCCGGGTGAGCGACGTCGACCGCGCCGTCGACCGCGCGTACCGGGCGCGGCGGCGGACGCTGTTCCTGCGCTCGGTGTTCTTCCCGGCGACCGAGTTCTCGCACTTCCTGCCGCTGGCCGTCGTGCTGCTCGTCGGCGGCCTGCGCTACCTCGACGGCGCGGTCAGCCTCGGAGTCGCGGTTACCGGGGGCCTCTACCTGTGGCAGCTCGTCGACCCCGTGGACCGGGTGCTCATGTGGATGGAGCAGCTCCAGAGCAGCGGCGCCTCGCTCGCCCGGATCAAGGGGGTGGGAATGGCGGTCCGGCCCGGACCGGCCGGCGTCGGCGCGCCCGTCGACGACCGCCTCGAGGCGCGCGGCGTCCACTACGCGTACGTCGACGGCCAGGACGTGCTCCACGACGTCAGCCTGGCCGTGCGCCCGGGGGAGCGGCTGGCCCTGGTCGGTGCCTCCGGTGCCGGCAAGTCCACTTTGGGCCGGCTGCTGGCCGGCGTCGACCGGCCGCGCCGGGGCGCGGTGCTGCTCGGCGGGGTGCCGGTGGCGGACCTGGCCGAGACCGGTGGGCTCGGCGATCGGATCATCATGATCACCCAGGAGCACCACGTCTTCATCGGCACCCTGCGGGAGAACCTGACGATGGCGGCGCCCGACGCCCCGGACGACGTCGTCCGCGCCGCCCTGGCCATGGTCGGCGCGGACTGGGTCGGCGACCTGCCGGACGGGCTCGACACCGAGGTCGGTGCCGGCGGGTACGGGCTGGACCCAGCCCGGGCCCAGCAGGTCGCCCTGGCGAGGGTGGAGCTGGCCGACCCGCACACCCTGATCCTCGACGAGGCCACCGCGTCGCTGGACCCGACCACCGCCCGGCACGCCGAGCGCGCCATCGCCGCCGTGCGCGGCGGCCGTACGGTGATCGCCATCGCCCACCGGCTGCAGACCGCCCACGACGCCGACCGGGTGGCGGTCGTGGAGTCCGGCCGGATCACCGAACTCGGCACCCACGAGGAGCTGGTCGCTGCGGACGGGGCATACGCGGGCCTGTGGCGCTCCTGGCACGGCCTCGGCCGACCCGGCGCCGCGCCGTCTCGGGTGACCCCGCCGTAGGTCCCGCCGCCGGCCCTCCAGGGTGACCGGTCGTAGGTCGCGCTGCCCGCCGTCCGGCGTGAGCCGGTCGTAGGTCCCGCCACCCGCCGCCGCGCCCGCCACGGCTGGAGGCGTGGGAAACCCCGCGGACGATTTCCGGAACGGGCCACCGCGCTGGCATAGTCGATTCAGCGCATAAAAAAAGGGCACGAAAATGTGCCCGCCTATAGCCAAAGAATAGCCAGCGGGAGCCACATTGTCAAGTGCGTCGAGTGCCGATACCGCCGATCCGGCCACCCTCGCCGAGGAACAGGGCTACGTGACGATGCTGTACGGCCGCCTGGACGAGGTCCGCGCGCGGGCCGCCGGCCGGCTGTCGGGTCTGCTGCGCGAGACCGGCGGCACGCCGCAGGCGCGGTCGCAGCGGGACGCCACCATCGGGGCCTACGCCGACCGGATCGCCGAGTACGACGCGGTGGAGCACGGCCTGTGCTTCGGCAGGCTGGACTTCTCCGATGGCGCTGGGCACCGGCACATCGGCCGGATCGGCCTCTTCGACGAGTCCGGCGGCGACTTCGAGCCGCTGCTGCTGGACTGGCGCGCCCCGGCGGCCCGGCCGTTCTACCTGGCCACCGCGGCCTCGCCGCACGGCGTGGCACGGCGCCGGCACATCCGGACCCGGGACCGCACGGTCGTCGCGGTCGACGACGAGGTGCTCGACCTCGACCGGGCGGCCGGGACCGGCACCCGCGCCCTGACCGGCGAGGCGGCCCTGCTCGCCGCACTCACCGCGAGCCGCACCGGGCGGATGCGGGACATCGTCGAGACCATCCAGGCCGAGCAGGACCGCGTGATCCGCGCGGACCCCGGCGGCGTGCTCGTGGTGCAGGGCGGTCCGGGCACCGGCAAGACGGCCGTCGCGCTGCACCGAGCCGCCTACCTGCTCTACACGTACCGCCGACAACTGAGCGCCAGCGGCGTGCTGATCCTGGGGCCGAACACCACCTTCCTGCGCTACATCTCCCAGGTGCTGCCCTCGCTCGCGGAGACCGGCGTGCTGCTCGCCACGCTCGGCGACCTCTATCCCGGGATCACCGCGCGGCGCGCGGAACCGGCCGCCGCCGCCGAGGTCAAGGGCCGACCGGAGATGGTGCAGGTGCTGGCGGCGGCGGTCCGGGACCGGCAACGCCTGCCGGACGGGCCGCTGGAGCTGGCGGTGGACGGCGACGTGCTGCGCCTGGACCGGCACGCCTGCGAGGCGGCCCGGACCCGGGCCCGCCGCTGCGGGCGGCCGCACAACCTGGCCCGGCAGGTCTTCGTGGACGCCGTCGTCGGGTCGCTGGTCACGCAGGTAGCCGAACGGATCGGCCTCGACCCGTACTGGAACGACCCGCTCGGCGCCGACGACGCGCTGGACAGCCCGGACCTGCTCGACCCCGTCGACCTCGCCGACATCCGCCGGGACCTGGCCGCCGAGCCGGCGGTGCGGGCCGCCTGCGACGCACTCTGGCCGGTGCTGACCCCGCAGCGGCTGCTGTCCGACCTGTTCGCCTCCGCCGACGCCCTGGCCTCGGCCGCCCCGCAGTTCAGCGCGGCCGACCGCGACCTGCTGCGGCGGGACCCGGGAGGCGGCTGGGCGCCCGCGGACGTGCCGCTGCTCGACGAGGCCGCCGAACTGCTCGGCGAGGACGACCGCGCGGCGCGGGCGCGCGCCGCCCGGCTGCAGCGGGCCCGGCTGGAGTACGCCCAGGGGGTGCTGGACATCTCGGCCGGTTCCAGGTCCTTCGACCTGGAGGACGACGAGGAGGCGGAGATCGCCAACGTCGCCGACCTGATGGACGCCGCGGCGCTCGCCGAGCGGTACGCGGGTGGCGAGCGGCTCAGCGCGGCGGCCCGCGCCGCAGCCGACCGGACGTGGGCGTTCGGGCACGTCATCGTGGACGAGGCGCAGGAGCTGTCGCCGATGGCGTGGCGGCTGCTGATGCGCCGCTGCCCGAACCGGTCGATGACCGTTGTCGGGGACCTCGCGCAGACCGGCGCCCTGGCCGGCGCGGCGTCCTGGGCGGACACCTTCGCGCCGTACGTGGCGGACCGCTGGCGGCTGGTGGAGCTGACGGTCAGCTACCGCACCCCGGCGGAGATCATGGAGGTCGCCACCCAGGTACTCGCCGGAATCGACCCCGCGATAACCCCGCCCCGCGCGGTGCGGCGCAGCGGCGTCGCGCCGTGGACCGAGACCGGCACCACCGAACGCCTCGCGGAGCTCGTGGCGACGGAGGCGGACGCCGTCGGGGATGGCCGGCTCGCGGTGATTGCGCCGGCCGGTCGGATCGCCGAGCTCGCCCCGGCACTGGCCCGGGCGGTGCCCGACCTCGCCGTGGGGGAGCAGCCGGAGCTGCAGCAGCGGGCGGTGCTGGTCGAGGTCCACCAGGCCAAGGGGCTGGAGTTCGACGGCGTGGTGGTGGTCGACCCGGACGGCATCGTGGCGGAGTCGCCGCGCGGGGCGAGCGACCTCTACGTCGCGCTGACCCGGACCACGCAGCGCCTCGGCGTGTTCCGTCCCTCCTGAGC
>DATMJT010000598.1:0-4054 GCA_035553735.1 Pilimelia sp. | reverse complement strand
GATTCCAACCGGTCGAGGACACGGCTGGCCACCTGCCGCAGGGCGGCCACCTGCTCGGGGGTCAGCGCGTCGAAGAAGTGCCGGCGCACGGCCGCCACGTGGCCGGGCGCGGCCGCGGTGATCGCCTGGCGGCCCGCGTCGGTAAGCCGTACGTAGGCGCCGCGGCCGTCGTCGCCGCACTGCTCGCGGCGGATCAGTCCGCGGCCCTGCATCCGGCTCAGGTGGTGCGACAGGCGGCTCTGCTCCCAGTCCATCGCGCGCTGCAGCTCGTAGGGGCGCAACCGGCCGTCCGGGGCGTCGGTGAGGTGCACCAGGACCTCGTAGTCCGGCAGGGAGAGCTGGGACTGCGCCTGCAGCTGCCGGCTGAGCGCGGCGGTCAGCCGGGCGGTCATGCGCAGGTACGCCCGCCACGCGCGCTGCTCGTCGTCGTCGAGCCACCGGACTCCGTCCACGGGTCCACTCTACGCCGTGGATGACGCGTCATCCGACTGGCGGATGGCACGGCGGCCGGAGCGGTCGGACCCGGCGGCGGTGCGGGGCCACCGGCCGCGGCGGCTCAGCGGGCCAGCTCCGTCACGCGGGACTCGCGGACCACCGTCACCCGGATCTGGCCCGGGTAGGTCAGCTCCTCCTCGATCTGCTTGGCGACGTCGCGGGCCAGC
This sequence comes from Pilimelia sp., assembly GCA_035553735.1. Classification (GTDB taxonomy): domain Bacteria; phylum Actinomycetota; class Actinomycetes; order Mycobacteriales; family Micromonosporaceae; genus DATMJT01. The sequence goes on along the minus strand of DATMJT010000598.1, from coordinate 3,392 downwards.
ACGGCGGCGGCGATCTCGTCCACCTCCTCGGGGCGCACCATCACCCGGATCTCCCGCCCGGCCTGCATGGCGAAGACCTTCTCCACGCCGGGCTTGGCGGCGGCGATCTGCTCGATCCGCTCCAACCGCGCCACGTACGCCTCCAGGCTCTCCCGACGGGCCCCGGGCCGACCACCCGAGCAGGCGTCGGACGCCTGGGTCAGCACGGCCTCCACGGTCTGCGGCGGCACCTCGTTGTGGTGGGCCTCGATGGCGTGAACCACGTCCTCGGACTCGCCGTACCGGCGGGCCAGGTCCGCGCCGATGAGCGCGTGGCTGCCCTCCACCTCGTGGGTCAGCGCCTTGCCGATGTCGTGCAGGAACGCGCACCGCTTGATCGTGGGCACGTCCAACCCCAGCTCGGCGGCCATCACGCCCGCGATGTGCGCCGTCTCCACGAGGTGCTTGAGCACGTTCTGGCCGTAGCTGGTGCGGTACCGCAGCCGGCCCAGGAGGGTCACCAGCTCGGGATGCAGCTCGGTGATCCCGACCTCCACCAGCGCGTCCTCCGCCGCGCGCTGGCAGAGCCGGGTCACGTCCTGGCGGGCCTGCTCGTAGACCTCCTCGATGCGGTGCGGGTGGATCCGTCCGTCCAGCACCAGCTTCTCCAGGGTCAGCCGGCCGACCTCCCGGCGTACCGGGTCGAAGCAGGACAGCAGCACAGCCTCCGGCGTGTCGTCGATGATCAGATTCACCCCGGTCACCGACTCGAAGGCCCGGATGTTGCGCCCCTCCCGCCCGATGATCCGACCCTTCATCTCGTCTCCGGGCAGGTGCAGGACGCTGACCACGCTCTCGGCGGTCTGTTCGCTGGCCACCCGCTGGATGGCCTCGACCACCACATGCCGGGCCCGCTGCTCCGCGGTCGCCCGGGCCTCGGCTTCGATGTCGCGGACCAGCAGCGCGGCCTCCCGCTTGGCCTGCCCCTCGATCACTTCGACCAGCTCGGCGCGCGCGGCCTCCGCGCTGAGGCCGGCGATCCGCTCCAGCTCGCGCCGCCGGTGCTCGTCCGCCGCCGCCTGGTCCGCCTCGCGCTCCCGCAGCGCCGCCTCGCGGTCGGCCTCCCGCTCCCGCAGCGCCGCCTCCCGATCACGCATCGTCGCCTCGCGATCACGCAGTGCCGCCTCGCGGTCGCGCAGCTCCGATTCCCGGGCCCGCAGCTCCGCCTGGCGGGCTCCCAGCGCGGCCTCCGCAGCGGCCAGCCGCCGGTCCCGCTCGGCGAACCGGTCCGCCTCCTGCGCGTACCGGCGCTCCCGCTCGTCCAGGCGACGCTCCCGGCGCTGCGCCTCGGCCAGTTGCTCGCGCACGGCCACGGCCTGCTCCCGCGCCTCGGCCGACACGGCGGCGGCCTCCCGCTCGGCGGCCTCCCGCGCCGCGGCGCGGGCCCGCTCGGCGTCCTGCTCGCCCTGTCGCTGCGCCCGCTGCCGGAGGGCGTCGGCGTCCGCCCGGGCGGCGTCGAGGATCCGTCGCGCCTCCGCCTGCGCCGCCTCCGCGCCGGCCTTGGCCACGGCCGCCTCCGCACGGGCCGCCGCGGCCGCCGTGCGGGCCTGCTCGACCGCCTCGGTGGCCTCCTCCGCGGCGGCGCGCAGCGCGGCCAGCGACCGCTCCTGGCGGTCGCGCTGGGCCAGGTAGGCGGGATCGTCCTGAGCCGGCGCGCGCGACGCCGCGGTGACCCTCCGCAGTGCCCGGGCCACCAGGAGAGACCCCAGCCCCACGAGGACGGCAAGCCCCGCGATCGCGGCGAGCACGACCCACTCCAGGGCGCCCATGGCCGCCTCCCTGCCGGTCCGGCGCCGGCGGAACGAGCCACCGGCGCACCGTGCGGTTGTCCCAGCCGCCCGGCCCGGGTCGCCGCCGGCCGGGCGGTGCGCCGGTGGTCCCACCGCCGGCGCCAACGGCACACCGGCACCGGCGGGCCGGTCGGCGGACCCTCGTCGGCGCGGGTCCGGATCAGACCGTTCGCACCAAGAGAGACGTCGCCCGCGGCCGTGCGACCCGCAGCCGGAAGACCCGCGACCGGTCAGCCCGCCATGGCCGGACGTGCTTCTCTGGTAACGCGAGGCTAGGTGTCCGGGGCACATCCGGTCAAGAATCCATGATCAGGAATGTTCGGACCCCGCGCACCGGGCGCCGGCCGCCCGGGGGCCGCGGGCCGTGGCCCCACCGGCCCGGTCGGCCCCGTCAGCCCGGTCGGTCCCGCCAGCCTGGTGGGGCCCCCGCGGGTCCGCCGGGCCGGTCGGCCCCGCCGGGCCGGTCGGCTCCGCGGGGCGTCAGGCGTGCCGCCGCCAGATGTCGCGTACCGGCTCCCAGTCCTCCCCCACGCCGTCCTTCCAGAAGGCGAGCAGGTAGGCCGCCACCGGAGTGTCGCTGTCGTCCCACCACAGCGCGCAGACCGTGCGGGCGTCCCGGCCCTCGCCCGCCCGGTAGGCGTACTCCAGGTAACTGCCCTGGCTGTTGCCCGACGGCGTCACCCGGCTGTCCTCCACCGCGGCGACCCCGGGGGTCAGCTCCCGCGCGTCGATGTTCGCACCGAGGTGCCTGGCCCGCACGCGGTCGCGGTCCTGGAGTGTGGCGTACTGGATGAAGTAGACGTTCATGGTGCCGAGGCTGCACAGCACTTTGGACCTCTCGCCCTTGAGCAGCACCGGCCCGCCCCGGTCCCCGTTCTTCTGGCAGCCGGACACGTACGGCATCCAGGAGCGGCTGAAGCCCCCCAGGTCCCCACTGAACTTCGCCCGGTTGCGCGCCGCCTGGACCCGCTCGTACGGCGGCAGCTCCGGGCTGGCCGTCGGCGAAGGCGACGGCGGGGGCGGGGGCGCCGCGGATCCGCCCACCGCCCGGCCGGCGAGGAACCCCCCGCCGCCGAACGCCACCAGTCCGGCCAGCAGGCCGATCAGCAGGCCACGCAGCAACCCTCCGCGCTGGGGCGGCGGGGACGGAATGATCCTTGGCTGCCAGGACGGCACGGCGTCGAAGAGCGGGTCGGGCAGCCCGTCGGCGCCGGCCCGCGGGGGCGGCACGACCGCCGTCGACCCCAGGCCGGACGGCGCCGAGCCCGGCGACGCCGCCGCGACGGGCACGGACGGCGCCGGCGCCTGCGGGGCGGCATCGGCGGGGTGCTGCCAGGCGCCAGGTCCGGCCACACCGGACGCCACCGCACCGGATGTAACCGCACCGGGCGACATGGCGCCGGGCGGCACCGCACCGGGCGCGGCGGCGCCGGCGTGACGCGGCACCGCACCGTCCGGGCCCGGCCATGCGGTGCCCGCCGGGGCGCCGGGCACCGCCCAGGCGGCGTGGGGGGTGGCGTCGGCCGGGCGGGGGCCGGACGCCGCGGCGTCCGGCCCCCGCCC
>DATMJT010000597.1:0-6955 GCA_035553735.1 Pilimelia sp. | reverse complement strand
CTGGCGGCGCTGCGCCGGCGGCAGGTGGCACGCCGCCGCGTGCGTACCCCCGACCAGCTCCGGAACCTCCGTCCGGGAGAGGTCGCCGTTGCGACCCGCGTAGGGGCACCGGGGGTGGAACGCGCACCCGCTCGGCAGGTTGATCAGGCTCGGCGGCGAGCCCTTGATCGGGTTGAGCCGCTCGCGCACCTCGCGGTCCAGCCGCGGCATCGACCCCAGCAGCCCCCACGTGTAGGGGTGCTCCGGCTCGCGGAAGAGCGTCTTGGACGGTCCGCGCTCGACGCACCGGCCGCCGTACATCACCAGGATGTCGTCGGCCACCTCCGCGACCACCCCGAGATCGTGGGTGATCATGATAACGGCCGAGCCGAACTCCTCCTGCAGGTCGCGGATCAGGTCCAGGATCTGCGCCTGCACGGTGACGTCGAGCGCCGTGGTGGGCTCGTCGGCGATCAGCAGCTCCGGGTTGTTGACGAGCGCCATGGCGATCATGGCTCGCTGGCGCATGCCGCCGGAGAACTGGTGCGGGTAGTCGTCCACCCGCCGGCTCGGCTGCGGGATGCCCACCCGGCCGAGCATCTCCACCGCCCGGGCCCGGGCGGCCTTCTTGGAGCCCCCGTGGTGGATCCGGTACGCCTCGATGATCTGCGCGCCGACGGTGAGGTACGGGTTCATCGCGGTCAGCGGGTCCTGGAAGATCATGGACATCTTGCGGCCGCGCAGCCCGCGCACGTGCTCCGCCTCCGCGCTGACCAGCTCCTCGCCGTCCAGCCAGATCTCGCCGCTGACCTTGGCGTTGCTGCGGGTGCGGTGCAGGCCCAGGATGCCCAGGCTGGTCACCGACTTGCCGGAGCCCGACTCCCCCACGATCCCCAGCGTGCGGCCGCGCTCCAGGGTGAAGCTGACCCCGTCGACCGCGCGCACCAGCCCGTCGTCGGTGGCGAAGTGCACCCTCAGGTCGCGGACGTCGAGGAAGGCCAGCGGCCCGGTGCCGGCGCGCCCGGCGCGGCCCCCGGCGGGGATGGTCTCGATGGTCATCTGCGCGGCCTCCGGCTCACTTGATCCGTACGCGGGGGTCGACGACGCCGTAGAGCAGGTCGACGAAGAGGTTCGCGACCACGATGAAGGTCGCGCCGACGATCGTCACCCCGAGGATGATCGGGAAGTCGAGCTGGCCGAGCGCCTTGAGCACCTCCCGGCCCATGCCGGGCAGGCCGAATGTGGTCTCGGTGAGGATGGCGCCGCCCAGCAGCGCGCCGAGGTCCAGGCCGAAGACGGTGATCAGCGGGGTGAGGCTCGGCCGCAGCGCGTGCCTCGCGATGACCCGGCGCTCGGGGAGCCCCTTGGCCCGGGCGGTGCGCACGAAGTCCTCGCTCAGGGTCTCCAGCATGCTGGCCCGGGTGTAGCGGGCGTAGGCCGCGGCGTACAGGAAGGCCAGGGTGACCCACGGCAGCACCATCTGCTGCACGTAGCGCAGCGGGTCCTCGCCGAAGGTCAGCCCTTGCTCGACGGCCGGGAAGATCGGCAGCACGTAGACGAACAGCAGGGTGGCCAGCAGGCCGGTGAAGTAGATCGGCAGCGAGACGCCGGCCAGCGCGGTGACCATCAGGCCGCGGTCCAGCAGGCTGCCCTTGCGCAGCGAGGAGACCAGGCCGGAGCTGACGCCGAACAGCACCCAGATCAGGGCGGCGCCCGCGGCCAGCGTCATGGTGGTGGGCAGCCGGTCCATCAGCAGCGGCCACACCTCCTGGTCGGTCTTGAACGAGTAACCGAGGCACGGCGCCGAGCAGTGCGTCACGTCCGGACCGTTGTTGAAGTCCCGGCCGACGAAGATGCCCTTGAGGAAGCGCCAGTACTGCACGTAGAGGGGCTGGTCGAAGCCGAGCTTGATCCGGATGCCCTCGAGAGCCTGGGGGCTGGTGATCCGGCCGGCGAACAACTGCGCCGGATCGGAGCCGGTGGCCTTGGGGATCATGAAGAAGATCCCGAACGTCACCGCGGTGACCACGAAGAGGGTGGCGACGGCGGCGAACACCCGCCGGATGAGGTACGCGATCACAGTGGACGGCCTAGCGGTGGCCGGCGGAGCCTGTCGGCTCCGCCGGCCACCTCACGCGGCCTTCACCTGCCCTTCGAACTCGCTACAGGTTGGACCGAGGAGTCTTACTTCCCGTCGCTGACGCCCAGTGCCTGGAAGTCCACCATGCCGAAGGCGTCGTGGACGTAGACGTTGGTCAGGCGCGGGTTGCGGTAGTTGAGGGCCTTGTCGTAGACCATCGGCATCATCACGGCCTGGTCCATGACCTTCGCGTTGATCTCGCCCCAGATCCGGGCGGACTCGGCCGGATCGGTGGCCTCCAGCGACTTGTCGATCAGGGAGTTGATCTCCGGGTCGTTCAGTTCCGCGTAGTTGTTGTTACCGGCCGGCTTGATGGCCCGACCGTCCACGAGGATCTGCAGGTAGCCGTACGCGGTCTGGAAGTCCGCGCCCCAGCCGGCGATGGCCAGGCCGTAGCCCTTCTTCTGCACGTTGCTCGGCGTGCCGATCGTGGTGGAGAAGAACTGCGCGCCGTCGCTCTGCTCGATCGCGGCGTCGATGCCCACCGCCTTCAGCGAGGCCTGCAGGGCCTCGGCGGTCTTCACCTCGGCCGGCTTGTTGTTGCGCACCGCGATGACGGTCTTGAAGCCGTCCGGCTTGCCGCACTTGGCCAGGGCCTCCTTGGCCTTGTCGATCTGCGGCTTGCCGCTCTTGGTGTTGTACGGGTCCAGGTTGGGGTCGTGCCCGGCGATGTTCGGCGGCAGCATGTTGGTGCCGATGTCGCCGCCGGCCACGGGGCCGCCGCGGGCGGTCTGCAGGGCGGTCTTGTCCGCGGCGTAGTGCACCGCGCGCCGGCACTCGACGTTGTCGAACGGCGCGACCTTGGTCTGGATCGACACGTACCGGATGAAGCCGGTGGTCGGGTTGTCGGTGTTGGCCTTCAGCGACTCGTCACCGACGATCTTGGTGCGGGCGGCGGCGCTCACGCCGGTCTGCCCGACGTCGAGGTCCGCGCTGCCGGCCAGCAGCCGGTTGTCGATGTCGTCGGCGTTCGCGCCCAGGGTCAGGTCGATGACGTCCGGCAGCGCCTTGCGGAACGGGTCGGTGGCCGGGTCCCAGTTCTCGTTGCGCTCGAAGATGATCTTCTTGTTCGGCTCGTAGGTCTTGATCTTGTACGGGCCGGACGAGACCGGCTTGCTGCCGTACTGCGCGCCGGTGTCCTTGGCCCGCGGCACCGGGGCGCCGCCCGGCATGGCGAGCAGGTACGGGAAGTCCGCGAACGGCTTGGCCAGCGTGAAGACGATGGTCTTGTCGTCCGGGGTCTGGATCGACTTCAGGCCCAGCTTGTCGGGGTCGCTGTCCTTGTAGGGGCCCTTGTAGCCCTGCCCCTGGTCCAGGAAGTCGATCAGGTAGGTCGGGCCGCCGGAGATGACGTCGGTGGCGAAGACCCGCTGGATGCCGTACTTGATGTCCTTGGACGTGATCGGGGTCCCGTCCTCGAACTTGAGGCCGTCGCGCAGCTTGTAGGTGTACTTCTTGCCGTCGTCGGAGATCTCCGCCTCGGCGCTGGCCAGGTCCGGCACCAGCTTCAGGCCGTCCTTGCCGACCTTGCCGTCGTACGCCACCAGCGTGCGGCTGTAGAGCCGGTGCATGTTGAAGCCCCACGCGTAGTACGTGCGGGCCGGGTCCCAGGAGTCCAGGTCGGCGCTGCTGTACAGGTTCAGCGTGCCGCCCTTCTTGTCCGAGGGGTTCACCACGCTGGAGACCGCGGCGTTGAAGCCGCTGCCCTTCTTGTTGCCGTCGCCGCCCTTGTCGCCGCCGCCGCCACACGCGGCGGTGAAGGCGAGCGCGACGGCAAGAGAGCTGGCCGCCAGCGCCTTTCTCCGAGTTGCCACTGTTTCTCTCCTCCTAGTGTTGCCGCCCCTGTGTCCACGGGCCGCGATTGCGGTGGCTGCCGGCGCTGCGCTCAGTGCGCCTTGGGGTCGAGCGCGTCACGCAGGCCGTCACCGAAAAGGTTGAACGCCAGCACGGTGAGGAACAGCGCCATGCCGGGGAAGAACATGTAGCTCCAGTCCACTGAGTAGAACCGGGTCGCGTCGCCGAGCATCTGGCCCCAGGACGCGGTGGGCGGCTGCACGCCGACGCCCAGGAAGGACAGCGCCGCCTCGGTGAGGATCGCGGTCGGGATCGCCAGGGTGGCGTAGACCAGGATCGGCGCCACCATGTTCGGCAGCAGCTCGCGGAAGAGGATGTATCCGCTGCGCGCGCCCATGCTGCGGGCCGCCTCGATGAACTCGCGCTCGCGCAGCGAGATGGTCTGCCCGCGCACGATCCGGCCGATGTACGGCCAGCCGAACAGGCCGATGATCAGCACCAGGATGCCCATCCGCAGGCTGGTCCCGCCGAGCCCCCACATTTCGCGCGGCAGCACCGAGATCAGCGCGATCGCGAACAGCAGCTGCGGGAAGGCGAGCAGCAGGTCCATCACCCGGCTGACCACGGCGTCGAACCAGCCGCCGAAGTAGCCGGCGGCCACCCCGATGGTCACCCCGATGAGCGTCGACAGCAGTACGCCCAGGAAGCCCACCGACAGCGAGACCCGGGCGCCGTAGACCACCCGGCTGAACACGTCGCGGCCGGTCTCCGGCTCCAGGCCGAACAGGTGCTCGCCGCTGACCCCGGCGTTGCCCCAGAAGCCCGGGGCGCCCATCACGGTGAGCGGGTCCAGCTTGTGCGCGAACTGCGCGTCCGGCGGATGGCCGAGCAGGCCCACGATGAGCGGAGCGAAGATGGCGATCAGCACGAGCAGGAGTACGCCGACCCCACCGACCAGGGCGACCCGGTCCCGCTTCAGCCGCGCCCAGGCGATCTGCCGCAGCGAGCGACCCTGGATCGCCCTGCCGCCGGAGCCCTCGGGGCTGTCGTCCGCATCGGCGTCCGTGACGAGCCGGGCCTCCTCCGAGACCTCTCCCAGCGGCGGCATGGCCATGTGCGCCCTCGGTCCTCCCCCGGTGCCGGCCGCACGTGCCGCCAGCGGCCGGGCGGTGCGCGAACGCACCGCTGTCCGGCCGGACCCTGGCCCGCGTCGCTCGGCAACCGACTCGGCTGTCGCGTGCGTGGACTGTCCGTGCGCCCCGGACGCGGCGCGCGCCGCGACGGGGAGGCCGGACCGGCGACGGTGCACCGCCGCCGATACGAACAGTTCACCGCCCCGAGGCACCCGGTCAAGGCGTTGCAGTGCTCGTAACCAAAGTCACGCCCCGCTGTGACGTGTGCGTGATCTGAGTTGTGACGATCTGTGTAGTAGCGGAATGAACGCTGTCATAGCGCCCGGCTCGTCCACGCTTCCGCCGCCCCACGCCTGGCTCCCGCAGCGCTGCTACAGCGCCCGGCGGCCTTCGAAGGCCCGACCCAGCGTGATCTCGTCGGCGTACTCCAGGTCGCCGCCGACCGGCAGGCCGCTCGCCAGCCTGGTCACCGCGATGCCCATCGGCTTGACCAGCAGGGCCAGGTACGTGGCCGTGGCCTCGCCCTCGGTGTTCGGATCCGTGGCCAGGATCAGCTCCCGCACCGTACCGGTGCCCAGCCTGGCCAGCAGCTCGCGGATCCGCAGGTGGTCCGGGCCCACACCCTCCAACGGGTTGATGGCCCCGCCGAGCACGTGGTAGCGACCCCGGAACTCACCGGTGCGCTCGACCGCCACCACGTCCTTGGGCTCCTCGACCACGCAGAGCACCTCGTCGGTGCGCCGCGGGTCCCGGCAGACCCGGCACTGCTCCGCCTCCGCCACGTTGAAGCACACGGTGCAGAACCGCACCTGCTCCTTCACCCGGCGCAGCGCGGTCGCCAGGCGCTGCACGTCCACGGGGTCCGCGGCCAGGACGTGGAACGCGATCCGCTGCGCGCCCTTGGGCCCCACCCCGGGGAGCCGGCCCAGCTCGTCGATCAGGTCCTGGATGGGCCCCTCGTACATCGGTCGGCCGCGCGGTCGCCGCTAGAAGCCGGGCAGCCCGAGGCCGCCGCCCAGGCCGCCGGCGACCGGCCCCAACTTGGCCTCGGTGAGCTGGCGCACCTCCTCGGCGGCGTTGTGCAGCGCCGCGACAACCAGGTCCTCGAGCGTCTCCACGTCGTCGGGGTCGACCGCCCTGGGATCGATCCGGACGGCCTTGACCTCGCCCGTGCCGGCCACCGTCACGGTGACCAGGCCGCCGCCGGCCGTGCCCGTCACCTCGGCCTCGGCCAGCTCGGCCTGGGCCGCGGCCACCTGCTGCTGCATCTTCTGCGCCTGCTTCATGAGCTGCTGCAGGTTCGGCTGTCCACCGGGGCGCACGGCACCGCTCCTTCACTGTGGTCGGTCGGACGGTCATCAGCGGGATGGCTCCCGGCCAGCCTAGCGGGCGTCGACCTCGCCGATCTTCTCCGCGCCCAGGGTTTCCTGGAGGAGTCGCGCCGCCTGCTGCTCACTGGTCTGCCGGGCGGTCTGCTCGTCCAGCACGTCGTCGAGCGGCTCGTCGCCGGGGTCGAAGCCCTCGTGGGTGACGGACGGGCGCAGCGGTCCGTCGTACTCGGGATCGTACGGCGGCTCGTCGGGCGGGCCGTCGCCCCAGGCGCTGTCCGCCGAGCCGGGTCGGCCGCGCCCGGCGGCGGCCGCGGCCGCCGCCTGGGCCGCGGCCCTGCCGCTGCGCTGCGCTCCGGGCACCGGGCGCGACCCCGTGGCGGCGGACCGCGCGGCCGTGGCCGCCGCCGACCGGGCGACCGCGGCGGCGGACCGCGGCGCCACGGCCGCGGGCTGCCCGAGCCCCGCCGCGACGCCGGGCGCGACGGCAGGCACGGCCGAGCCGGGAACGCCGGGCGGGGCGGCAGGCACGGCCGGGCCGGGAACGCCGGACGCGACGGCAGGCACGGCCGGGCCGGGAA
>DATMJT010000596.1:0-9612 GCA_035553735.1 Pilimelia sp. | reverse complement strand
GCCCGCTACCCGCCGAGCGCGTCCCAGGCGAGCCCGCTGCCGGCGAGCCCGCTCTCCGGTACCGGCGCCTCGGCGCACCTGACCGTGGCGGCCCACGTCGAGCGCATCATGACCAAGCCGCGGTCTCGCGCACCATGGCGGCCGTGCGCGCCCTGCACGCCAGCCTCTATGGCCCCGCCGAGCTGACCGTGCGCCGCGGTCCCGACGACCGGCGAGCCGCCTCGGCTCACCGGCCATCGGGCCGGCGCGGCGTCAGCTGCCCGGTTGCGGGAAGGCCACGGGGCTGCGGTGGCCCGCCCGGTCCACCGCCCGCACCCCGAAGAAGACGTTGTCCTTGGACAGGTCGATCGTGGCGGTGGTGACGTCGCCGACGTCGATGACGTGCGTCCACTCCGGCGCCGTGGTCTCCCGCCACACCACCTCGTAGCCGGCCAGGTCGGGCTCCGTGCCGCGCTGCCAGCGCAGGGTGGTGTCGTTGGTCAGCGCGGTGGTGACGACGGTGGCGCCGCGCGGGGTGCCCGGGCCCTGGGCCAGCGAGTACAGGGTGGCCAGGTTCACCCGGGCCACCCGGGTGATGTAGCCGAAGTCGCAGAACTCGACGAGGTCGCCGTACTGCTTGCCGTCCTCGACCCGCACGTCCTGGTGCTGGTGGGCGAAGTCCTCGTTGGGCTCGGTGAACCGTGCGGCGGGGTAGCCCTGCTGCAGGAAGGGGATGTGGTCGCTGCCGCGCAGGTACCGGTCGCGCCGGTAGATCACCCGCACCCGCATGCCGGTGGCCTCGTTGCTGGCCACGTCGTCGACGAAGCGGGCGAGCTGGCGGGACACGGAATCGTTCTCCCCTCCGACCGCCTGGCGCACCCGGGCCTGCTCCGCGGTCTCGGCGGTGGGCACGCCCTCGGCGAAGAGCCGGACCGCGTACGGGTCGCGGGTGCCGTCGTCGGCGGTGCTGCTGCCCACGATGTCGTTGCTGAACATCCCCTGGATGTCGGCACCCGCGGCCCGGTACTGCTGGGCCAGGTACGTCGAGCCGTAGAGGCCCTGCTCCTCGCCGGCGACCGCGGCGAACACCACGGTGGCGTTCAGCCGGCGGGTGGCCAGCACCCGGGCCAGCTCCATGACGACGGCCACGCCCGAGGCGTCGTCGTTGGCGCCGGGGGCGTCGCTGGTCGCGTCCATGACGTCGGAGGCCCGGGAGTCGTAGTGCCCGGTGACCACGTAGATGCGCTCCGGGCTCACCGCGCCGCGCAGGGTGGCGACCACGTTGGTGATCGGGGTGGCCACCGGGATGCGCGGTGCGGGCTGCTGCACGTAGGTCTGCAGCTCCACGCTCATCCGGCCGCCGGAGGCGGCGGCGTAGCGCCGCATCGTGGCGTAGATCCAGTCGCGGGCGGCGCCGATCCCGCGTACCGGATCGTCCTGGCTGGACAGGGTGTGCCGGGTGCCGAAGCCGGCGAGCCGGCGCACGCCGGCCTCGATCCGCCTCCGGTCGAGCTGGCTCAGCAGCGCCCGCAGCTGCGGGTCCGGCTGCTGCGGGCGGATGCGCCGGCCGGGTCCGGCCGGCGCGGACCCGGGTCGGCCGGCGGCGGCTGCGGCGGTCGCCGCGCCGCCGGCGCCCAGGGGTACGGCGGTCGCCGCGGCCGCCGAGGCCGCGAGCAACGCCCGTCGGGTGGTGGTGGGGGAGCCGCTGCCGTTCGTTGCGTCGGTTTGTCCCATGTCCGTCATCGTGCGCCCCGACCTGTCCACTGTCCAGAGTCCGCCGGAGCCGGAGCCGGAGCCGGAGCCGGAGCCGGAGCCGAGCGGGGGCCTCCGGTCACCGCCCACGCCGGCGGCGAACAGGCCACGCGGGTGCGCCCGGCCCGCCGTCCATCGACGCGCCGCGAACCACCGCAGACTTCGGTACGCGCCCTAGTCGATCAGGACCCGCAGCAGCAGTACGGTGTCCCCGCCGTCCGCGGCCGCGGTCAGGCCGAGGGCCCGGATCGGTCCGAGCGCGCGGCGGTCCTCGGCGGGCGCCCCCGGCTGGGCCAGCACACGCTCCAGGTCCACGAACACGGCGCTGTGCGCCCCGTCCGGCGCGCCGGCCATCGCCGCGCGGTACCGGGCGGAGTCGGCGAGGCGCCCGGCGGGGGCGTACCGGACGGTGGTGACCTCCACCCGGTCGCCGTGGCGCGTCACCCGCGACGGCGGTGCCTGGCCGGCAGGGCCAAGACCGAAGATCCGGTCACCGCCGGCGGTCGGGCCGAGCGCCGCCGCGAGCTCCTCGGCCGCGGGGACGTCGGCCGCCCGCAGCTCCACCCGCAGCCCGGGCAGGCCGTCACCGAGGGCGGTGACCGCGAAGTCGGCGGAGCGCAGCCCGCTCAGGGCGGCCAGCAGCCGCTCGGTGGCGCGTCGCGACTCCGCCAACTGCCGCCGCAGCGCCGCCTCGGCCTGGGCCCGGGCCTGCCTGGCCTCGGTACGGAAGTACTCCTGCGCCTCCTGCGGGCTCATGGTGTAGCGGGTGACCCGTCCGGTGCGCAGCTCGACGCCCGGCGGGAGGCTGCGCAGCGCATCGGGCCCGAAGATCTCCTCCAGCTCGCTGGGGTCGGCCGGCACCAGCACGCCCGGCGACGGGCTGCGCACCTGCCCCGGGTGAGGGGTCGGCAGGTCCTCGGGCCGCAGGTACGGCAGGTCGCCGCGGCGCGGCGTGCCGGCCGGGCCGGGCAGCGGCCCGCCGGCTCCGGGGGTGAGGACGGCCAGCCCGAGGAACGGCCCGGCGAGGCCACCGACCAGCGCGGCCAGGTGGCCGCCGCCGCCCAGTGCGCCGGCGACCAGCGAGTTGCCCGGCATGGCGTCCAGCGCGGGGCGCGCGGCCCGGCCGCCGCCGCGCGCCGGCAGGCCGATGCCGCGGGCGCGCAGCTCGACGCCGCCGCCGACGGGCCGGGCGCCGAGGATGAGCCGGCCGGTGAGCCCGTCGAGCGCGTCCGGCCGCCCCAGCAGGCCCGGCACCAGTGGCCAGGCACCGTTGACGATGTCGAGTCCCGGGCCGTCCGGCCGCCCCCGGTCGCGCCGCTCCCGGGGCGCTGTCCGGGTCGCCCGCCCGGCCGACGCGGCCAGCCGGTCCAGGTCCGCCCAGGCGAGCAGCGTCGGATCCGCCGGCAGCGTGGCGCGGGCGGCGGCGAACGGCGTGCTGCCCGCCAGGTTGCCGGTGCGGGTGGCGGCCACCGCCGCGGCGGCCGCCGCCGCGGCGCCGGTCTCGGCCTTGGCCAGTACGGCGTACCCCTCGTGGAAGGCGAAGCCCAGGCGGTCCCCGCCGGCCCGCTGCCGGGCCTGCGTGAGCGCCGCGGCGGCCTTCGTGTCGTCGTCGCTGGCCAGGGCGACCAGGAGCACCGGCCGCTCGGCGTGGGTCCAGACGCCCACGCCGACCCGGTTGCCGAACCACGGCGTGACATCCGCGGCGGTCAGTCCGGGCGCCGCGCCGGTGACCAGCCGATCCCTCGCCTGCGCGGCGACCTGCTCGACCGGGCGATCCTCGCTGGTGAACCTGCGCAGCAGCCGGTCCAGCTCCACCCGCTGGCCGTAGGCGGGGGCGAGGTCGACCCGGGCGAAGGCGGCCACCGAGGCGGGCACGGCGGCCTCGGGCTGGACCCCCCGGCTGCGGGTCCACAGCGCGGCGGCGTACGCGCCCCCGACCGCCACGAGGGTGAGCGCGGTGACGGCGCCGACCACGGCGAGCAGCCGTGCCCGCCGGGGCCGCGGCGCCGCGGCGGCCATGACCCCGATGTCGCCGGGATCGCAGTCGGCGGCGTCCAATTCGACCGGTCGCTGGCCACCGGAGTCCTGTCCGACCGGTTGCGGGTCGGCGGCGTCCGCCGGTCGCGGAGAGGGCCCGTCGTGCGCCGGGGTGGGCGCCGGGAGCCCCGGCGGGGACGACGCCGGACCGGACACATCGGACGGCGACGCGTTGTCCGCGGGCTCGGGTGGTGGCACGGGATCCTCCGCTGCTCGCTTGCCGGCGACGTGGTGCCTGGCGCGGACCGCACGTTAGCAGCCGACGCGGGCGCGCGCTGTCCCGTGCGACGGGCGGCGCGTGGCCGCACCCGACGCGGCGTGCGCTGTCCCGTGCGGCGGGCGGCCACGCCCCCGGCGGGCAGCGCCGCTTCTTGACAAGCGCGCGTCGAGGTTCCATGGTTAATTACATGAGTAATGAACCCCTCAACCGCGGGTCGAGGGACCGGTGATCGACGAGAGCCGTCCGATCTTCGTGCAGATCGCCGAGCGCATCGAAAACTCGATCATCGACGGCACGCTGCCGGAGGAGGGCCAGGCGCCCTCGACGAACGAGCTGGCCGCTTTCTACCGGATCAATCCGGCGACCGCGGCCAAGGGCGTGAACCAACTGGTGGAGGACGGGATTCTCGTCAAGAAGCGGGGGATCGGCATGTTCGTGGTGCCCGGGGCCCGGGCCCGGCTGCGCGAGCGCCGCCGCCGTCGGTTCGCCCAGCAGTACGTGCGGCCGCTGCTGACCGAGGCCCGCAAGCTGGGCATCGACACCGAGGAGCTGAAGTCCATGATCGATCGAGGGGAGTCCTGATGGGGCCGGTGGTCACCGCTCACCAGGTGTCCAAGCGCTTCGGGGAGGTGGTGGCCCTCGACGAGGTGAGCTTCTCCTTGCGGGAGAACGTCATCTACGGCCTGCTGGGGCGCAACGGCGCCGGCAAGACGACGCTGATGCAGATCCTGACCGGGCACCGCCTGGCCAGCTCGGGGCGGGTCGAGGTCTTCGGCGAGCAGCCGTACGAGCGGGAGCGGGTGCTGGCCCGGGTCTGCTTCGTGCGCGAGGGCCAGCGCTACCCCGACGGGTTCCGCGTCCGGCACGCGCTGCGGGCGGCCGAGCTGCTGTTCCCGCGCTGGGACGCCGACTTCGCCCGGTCGCTGGTCGACACGTTCGACCTGCCGCTGCGCCGGCCGGTCAAGAAACTGTCCCGCGGGATGCTGTCGGCGCTGGGAGTGGTGATCGGCCTGGCGTCACGCGCCCCGCTGACCCTGTTCGACGAGCCCTACCTCGGCCTGGACGCTCCGTCCCGGCAGGCCTTCTACGACCGGCTGCTCGCCGACTACGCCGCGCACCCGCGGACCGTACTGCTGTCCACCCACCTGATCGACGAGGTGGGCGACCTGGTGGAGCACGTGCTGCTGGTCGACCGGGGTCGGCTGGTGCTCGACGAGGACGCCGATACGCTGCGCGGCTACGCGGTCGCCCTCAGCGGACCGCTGGAGGCGGTGAACGCGCTCGCGGCCGGGCGCAGCGAGCTGTACCGGGAACGGGTCGGCGGGCTCAGCCGGGTCACCGTCCGGGGGCCGTTCGACGACGCCGCCCACCACCGGGCTCGGGACCTGGGCGTGCGGGTGGAGAGCGTGTCGCTGCAGCAGCTCGTGGTGCGGCTCACCGCGGCCCGGTCGGCCGGAGCGGCCGGGTGGGGCACCGGACCCGGCGGTCCCGCCGGGTCCGGGCCGCCGCCCGGTTCCGGCCCGGGCGGCGTGGGCGGGGCGGCCGGCGCCGGCGCCGCGGACGCCGCCGGGGCGGTGCCCCGGTGAGCGGGCCGCTGCGGGTGCTCCGGCTGCACCTGCTCGCCTGGCCCGGTGCGCTGGCCTGGGAGCTGGGGATCCTGGCCCTGGCGTTCGCCGCCAACCTGGTCATCTTCGGCACCATCCGCGACCAGATGGACAGCGACCCGGTCACCGGTGGCCTGACCAGCGTCTACGCCGTCGTCCTGGTGGCGTCGGTCCAGCTGAGCACCCAGATGTTCCCCTTCGCCCTGGGGTTGAGCGTGACCCGCCGGGTGTTCTTCGCCGGGACGGCGCTGCTGATCGTGGCGCACGCGGTGGCGCTGGGCGCGCTGCTCACCGGGCTGCGGGCCGTCGAGCGGGCCACGGACGGCTGGGGCATGTCACTGAACTTCTTCGCCCCCGGCTTCCTGGCCGTCGAGGGCCCGCTCGGCCAACTGCTCATCTACACCGGACCCCTCCTGCTGGTCAGCTTCCTCGGCCTCTTCGGCGGCGCGGTCGGCAAGCGGTGGGGCCAGTCCGGCCTGCTGACCCTGTGGGCCGTGGTGGTGATCGTCCCCGCCGTGGTGGTGACCCTGCTGACCGCGTGGCGGGCCTGGGACGAGGTGGGCGGCTGGCTGGCCGCGCAGTCGCCGGTGGGCCTGGTCGGGGGCGTGCCGGCCGTGCTCGCCCTCGGGTTCGGGGCCGCGGCGTTCGTGGTACTGCGCCGCGCCACGCCCTGATCCGCCGGCCCGCCGCGGCCCGGAAGCCGGCGGGCCGCGGGGTAGGGGCCGCGGGGTCAGGGCCGCGGGAACACGATCACCGTGGTGCCTGGTCCGCGCTCCTGCGCCATCCCGGTCAGTGCCCGCGCCGCCCCGTCCAGTCCGATCGTCGCGGTCACCAGGCGGCCGGGTGCCAGGCGGCCGGCGTCGATCTCGGCGAGCAGGTGCGGGTACGCGTGGGCGGCCATGCCATGGCTGCCCACGATCTCCAGCTCCCGGGCCAGCACCGCGGACATGTCCACGGGCGGTCCGGCCTCCGGGCCGACCAGCAGCCCCACCTGCACGTGGCGGCCGCGGGGCCGCAGGCTGGCCACGGCGTCGGCCAGGGTGCCGGCTCGGCCCACCGCGTCCAGCGTGACGTGCGCGCCGCCGCCGGTCAGCTCTCGGATCCGCGCCGGCGCCTCGGGGGCCGCGGCGTCCACCTCGGCCTGCGCCCCCAACTGGCGGGCCAGCGCCCGCGCGGCCGGGCTCGGGTCCGCCGCGACCACCCGGAACCCGTGACCGGCCGCCACCATCACGGCGGCCAGGCCCACCCCGCCGCAGCCGAAGACGACCAGCCAGCGCGCGCCGCCGGGGTCGTGGGCCGCCCGCGCGTGCTGGGCCACGGCCCGGTAGGCGGTGGCGAACCGGCAGCCGAGCGCCGCGGCGGCCACGAAGTCCACGCCGTCCGGCAGCGCCACCAGGTTGACGTCGGCGTGGCGCACCGCGACCAGCTCGGCAAACGAGCCCCAGTGGGTGAACCCGGGCTGCTGCTGGGCCGCGCAGACCTGCTGCTGTCCCTCGCGGCACTGCACGCACGCGCCGCAGGCGTTGACGAAGGGGGCGGTCACCCGGTCGCCGACCCGGGCGCCGGCCACCCGGGTGCCGACCCGCGCCACCACGCCGGCGAACTCGTGGCCGGGCACGTGCGGCGGGCGGATGTCCGGGTCGTGCCCGCGCCAGCCGTGCCAGTCGCTGCGGCACACGCCGGTGGCGCGCACGGCGACCAGCACCCCGTCGGGCGGGCAGTCCGGTTCGGGTACGTCGACCACCTCGGGCGGCGCGCCGAACGCCGCGTACACCAGTGCGCGCATCGCCGCCCTCCCGGGTGTGCCGCCGCACTGAGATCCTGGCACGGCCGCCGCTGCCCGCGGCCGCGGGGCGGCGGCCGGCGCGGCGGGAGCCCGCCGACGCGGTCGGGTCCGCCGCGCCGCGCACTGCCCCGCGCCGCCGCGCGCGCACTGCCGCGCGCCGCGCCGCCGCCCGCGCCCTCCCGCCTCGCGCGGGGCCCGCGCACCGCCCCGCGCCGGTCCGTGCCAGGACTGGCGAGTCTGCCCGCGGGGGGCTCCACAGCTAGTACGCTTTACCCGTTTCGCTCTTTTCATGGGGGTTCATGTGACGGAGCACGACCGCACCACGCAGCCGCCGACCGCGCCGCCGCAGGCGGAGACAGAGGCGTACGAGCCGCCGCAGTTGTGGCAGTACGGCAGCCTGCGGGTCGACACCGGCCACGGCTTCGTCGGCTCGATCCTCGACCACAGCCTGAACATCAGCTGATGTGGGCGGAGTCCGTGCACTACCTGGGGGATGACATGACGGAGACGGGGTACCAGCGCGCCGCCGCGCCGCAGGACGGTGCGTCGGGGGCGCAGGCGTACGAGCCGCCGCAGTTGTGGCAGTACGGCAGCCTGCGGGTCGAGACCGCCCACGGCTTCACCGGCTCGATCCTCGACAACAGTTTGAACATCAGCTGACGCGGGCGGAGTCCGTGCACTACCTGGGGGATGACATGACGGAGACGGGGTACCAGCGCGCCGCCGGGCCGCAGGACGATCCGCCGCAGGCGAAGGCGGGGGCGTACGAGCCGCCGCAGTTGTGGCAGTACGGCAGCCTGCGGGTCGACACCGCCGCCGGCTTCGTCGGCTCGCTGCTCGACGACGGCGTCAACATCAGCTGATGCGGGCCGAACTGTTGCGCCCGGACGACCAGGTCGTGTGGCAGGACGTGCCGGACGCCGAGCTGGTCCTGCTCAACCCGAACACCGGCGGCTACTACGGCCTCAACGCCACCGGCGGCCGGCTGTGGCGGGCCCTGGCCAGCCGCCCGCGCAGTCCGGACGAGCTGGTCGACGAGCTGGTCGCGGCGTACCGGGTGGACCGGGACACGGCCCGGGCGGACGTCGCCCGCCTGGTGGCGGCGCTGCGCGACGCCGGCCTGGTCGCGGCCACCGCCGCCACGTGACGGCGGGGGTGGCCGGTCGGCTGTCCGGGTCCGGCGCCGCGGCTGCCGCGGTCCACGAACCGGCCGGCGGGGCCCGGGGCCGGCGGCCCGCGGACGGCCCCGCGCCCCACGGTCAGCTCGCGCTGGCCGGCGACGTCGGCACCGCGGCGCGCGACGGGCTGGTCGTGCAGCTGGCCGGCGGGCTGCCGCTGGCCGGCGCGGCCGACGCGATCGGCAGCGCCGCCGCGCTGGCCACCGCCTGGCGGCGCCTCGGGGAGCGGGCCCTGGACCGCATCCCCGGGGGGTGGCTGGCCGTGGTCTGGGACGAACCGGCCCGTACGCTCGTCTGCGCCCGGTCCCCGCGCGGCTTCCGGCGGCTGTTCTGGCGCGCCGACGGCGACGGCCTGCGGTTCGGCACCGCGCTGGCGGACGTGGTGGGGCCGGTCCGCCGGCTCAACGAGGACTTCCTCGTGGAGCTGCTCGCCAACCGGGTCACCACGCGGGACGAGACCCCGTTCGCCGGGGTTCACCGGCTGCCCGCCGGACACCTGCTTCGCGCCCGGCCCGGTGAGCCCCCGACGGTGCGCCGCTGGCACGACCCGTCGCCCGGCGAGCCGCTGGACGTGGACCGGGCGGAGGCGGCCCGGCTGCTGCGCCGGCAGCTGGAGACCGTGATTGCCGAGCACGTGCCGGCCACCACGGGGGTGTTGGTCAGCGGCGGGCTGGACTCCAACACCGTGCTGGCCGTGGCCCGCCGCGTGGTCGCCCCCGAACGTGACCGGGTCGTCGGCTGCTCCATGGTCTTCCCCGGCCAGCCGCACGACGAGTCGGCGTGGCTCGACGCGGTGGACCGCCACCACCCCGAGCCGGTGTGGCGACTGGTCGCCCGCGACTACGACTGGTCGGCGTGGCGGGACTGGTCGGCGGCGAGCCTGCTGCCACCGCTACGGCCCAACATCGCCAAGAGCGACCCGGCGGTTCGGCTGCTGGCCGCCGCCGGCATCCGTGGCGTGCTGACCGGTGAGGGCGGGGACGACTGGTTCGGCAGCGGGCCGCTGCACTGGCCGGGGCTGTTGCGCCGGGGCCAGGTGCGGCGGGTGCTCGGGGC
>DATMJT010000595.1:0-4015 GCA_035553735.1 Pilimelia sp. | reverse complement strand
CTGGTGAGCCACGTCTCGGCCGACCGGGCGTGGGCGGACTGGCTGGAGGAGCAGCTGCGGTCGGCCGGCTACCGCGTCGCGGTGCAGGACTGGCGCTTCCAGGCGGGCGTGGACCTGGCGGACGCGGCCCGCCGCGCGGCGCGGGCGAACCGGTGTGTGCTGGTCGTCGTGTCCCGCGCCTTCGTGGCGTCGCCGTACGCGGTCCACGAGTGGCTCACGGCCCTCGCCCAGGTCGCCCCGCCATCCCGCCTGACAATCAAGGTGGACGGCTGCGCGGCCCCGGCCGACCTGGCCCGCCTCGTCGACCTGGACGTCGCCGGCGCCGACCCGACCGCCGCCCGGGCCGCCCTGCTGGCGAGCCTGCTCGAACGGGGTGTGGAGCCGGGCGCCGCCCCGACCACCGGCTCCGCCACGGGCGGCGACCGGCCCGCACGCTTCCCCGGCCACGGCCCGCGCCTGTCGAACGTACCGCCGCGCAACCTGGCGTTCACCGGCCGGGTGCGGGCCCTCGACGAGATCCACCGGGCGTTCGCCGACAACCCGCCGGGCCCGCGCAGCCTGGTCATCCACGGGCTCGGCGGGGTGGGCAAGTCGCAGCTGGCGCTCGAGTTCGCCCACCGGCACGGCAGCGACTACGACGTCACCTGGTGGGTCCGGGCCGACAACGGTGCCGGCATGCTGTCCGACCTGCTCGCCCTGGCCCGCGCGTTGGGGGTGGAGGAGCGCACCGATCAGCAGCAGACGCTGGTGGCGCTGTGGCCACGGCTCGACCTGGCGGGCCGATGGCTGCTGGTCTTTGACGGCGCGAGCCTGGCGTTCGACCTGACGCCGTACTGGCCGCACGCGGCGGGCGGCCATCTGCTGCTCACCTCGCGCAGCCGGGCCTGGACCGACCTTGTCGCGACCGCACACGAGCTGCCGGTCCTGGGGCACGAGGAGGCGGTCACCTTCCTGCGCACCCGCAGCGGCAGCGACGCGGAGGCCGGCGCCGCCGACCTCGCCGAGCAGCTCGGCCGGCTGCCGCTGGCGCTGGAGCAGGCCGCCGCGTACGTGGAGGAGACCGGCACGACGCTGGCCGGCTACGGCGAGCTGCTACGCGACCGCGCCGCCGACGTGCTCGACCGGCTCGCGCCCCGCGGCTACCCGCACACCGTCACCACCACCTGGTCGATGTCCATCCAGGAGGCCGAGAAGGACGGGCCCGGCGCGCAGGACCTGCTGCGCTGCTATGCCTTCCTCGCGGCCGACGACATCCCGCGCGCGCTCGCCGCCGAGCACGCCGCGGTGTTCCCCGCACCGCTGCGCGGCACGCTGGCCGACCCGGTCCGCGGAGCGCTGGCCGTGCGCGCCCTGGTGCGGTACTCGCTGGTACGGGCCGCCGGGGACGCGCTGCACGTGCACCGCCTGGTACAGGCGATCGTCCGCCAGTCGCTGGGCCGCGCCGCACAGCGCTCCTGGGCGCGGGCCGCCGCCGCCCTGCTGGCCCGCGCGTTCCCGCCGGATCCGGCTGACCATGCGAACTGGCCCGCGTGCGGGCGGCTCCTGCCGCACGTGCTGACCGTGCTGGAGCACACCGAGCGGCTGGGGATCCGCGACGAGCCGGTCGGGGTGCTGCTGCACCGATCCGGCGCGTACCTGCATCAGACGGGCGACCTGGTGCGGGCCGGACGCTTCCTGACGCAGGCGCTGGCGGTCCGGGAGGGCTGCCACGGGCCGCAGGGCGCGCCGGTGGCCGAGACGCTGATGGCCCTGGCCCGGCTCGCCTACCACCTCGGCGACCGCGTGGAGCTGCTCCGGGGGCGCGCGTTCGCCGAACGCGCCCGCGCGATCGCCGAGGCGGCGCACGGCCCCGACCACCTCCTCGTCGCGGAGATCGTGACCCATCTGGGCGCGATCCTGCGCATGCTGAACGACCTGCCGGCAGCCCGGGCCGCGACCGAGCGGGGCATCACCATCCGGCGCGACGCCCTCGGACCGGACCACCCGCAGCTCGCGGAGAGCTACGTCTACCTCGGCTTCATCCTGATCTTCGACGGAGAGCTGCGGGCGGCCGAGGAGTCGCTGCAGCGCGCACTCGCCATCGACCGTCGGGCCCTCGGCGACCGGCACCACCACGTCGGCCGGACGCTGAAGCACCTGGGCACGGTGCGAAAGATTTTGGGCCGGGTCGACGAGGCCGTGCGGCTGCTGGAGGAGGCCGTGCGAATCCTGGCGGACAGCGGCGGGCCCGACCACATCGACACGCTGGCGGCCGAGAACGAGCTGGCCGACTGCTACACCCTGACCGGCCGGCTGGACGAGGCGGCGGCGCTGCTGGACCACGTCCTCGCGATCCGCCGGGCCCGACACGGCGAGCACCCCTACGTCGCCTGGAGCCTGGCCCGCCGGGCCATGGTGCTGCGTGACCAGGGTCGGCTGGCCGACGCGCAGCGGACCCTCACCGAGGCGCTGCGCATCATCGAACGGGCCTGCGGGCCGGACGATCCGACGGTGGGCGAGATCTACTCCCGGATCGGTGCCGTGCTGCACTGCGCGGGCGAACTGGCCGAGGCACGGGAGACGCTCCAGCGCGCGGTCGGGCACTGCTCCCGCACGTGCAGCCCGCAGCACCCGTACCTCGCCGGCGCGCTCGACCAGCTGGCCCAGGTGACCCGGGAGCTGGGCGACACCGCCGAGGCCGACCGGCTCTCCCGGCGCAGCGCGGCGATCCGACGCACCTGGATCGGCTGACCGCCGGACCCGGTCGCGGCCCGCGGCCGGGCTCAGTGGCCGTCGGCGTAGCAGTCGACCACGGCCACGTCGAGCGGGAAGCGCACCGGCGTGTCGCCGAAGACCAGCGCCGTGGCCCGGCTCCCCGCGTCGGCCACCGCCGCGGCCACCTCGGCCGCCTGCGTTGCCGGGCAGTGCACCAGCACCTCGTCGTGCTGGAAGAACACCAGCTCCGCCGGGGTGCCGCGCAGTGCGGCGCGCAGGCACGCCAGCAGGGTCAGGGCCCACTCCGCGGCGGTGGCCTGGATGACGAAGTTGCGGGTGAACCGGCCCCGGGCGCGCGCGTCCGGGCGCGGTCGTGCCGGCGCGCCGCCGGAGTCGCCGGAGTCGCCGGGCTCGCCGAGGCCGTCGCCGGCCAGGTCGCGCCAGGACGCCGAGGATGGCGGGCAGGTGCGGCCGAGCCAGGAGCGGACCAGCCCGCCGCCCTCGCCGGTGCGGGCGGCGGCCTCGACGTAGTCGAAGGCGGTCGGGTAGTGGTGGCGCAGCGCCGCCAGCGCCGGCAGCGCCGCGCCCTGGGTCTGCCCGTACATCGCGCCGAGCAACGCCACCTTGGCCCGGGCTCGGTCCCCGCCGAACGCCTCGGCGGCCAGTGCGGCGTACAGGTCGCCCGCGCCACCGGCGGCGGCCAGCCGGGCGTCGCCGGACACCGCGGCGAGCACGCGCGGCTCCAACTGCCCGGCGTCGGCGACCACCAGCCGCCAGCCCGGGTCCGCCACCACCGCGCGCCGCACCACCCGGGGAATCTGCAGCGCCCCGCCGCCGCGGGTGGCCCACCGGCCGGAGACCACGCCGGCCGGCACGTACTCGGGGCGGAACCGGCCGCCGCTGACCCAGGCGTCCCGCCACGCCCAGCCGTGCGCCGTCCAGAGCCGGTAGAGCTCCTTGTACTCCAGCAGCAGCGCCGCCGCCGGGTGCGCCACCCCGCGCAGCACCCAGGAGCGGGTGTTGGGCAGCTCGACCCCCACCCGGGCGAAGGCACGCAGCACCTCGGCCGGCGAGTCCGGGTGCAGCCGCGGCGCGTCCAGCGCGGCGGCGATCCGCGCGGCCAGCTCGGCCAGCCGGCGCGGCGGACCGCCGACCGGGGACGGCTCGCCGAGCAGCTCCCGCAGCAGCGTCTCGTGCCGGTCGGGGCGGAACGGCAGACCGGCGCGGCCCAACTCGGCCGCGATCAGGCCGCCCGCCGACTCGGCGGCGACCAGCAGCCGGAACCGGCCGGGGTGGGCGGTGGCGGCGATCCGGGCCCGCT
>DATMJT010000594.1:0-5206 GCA_035553735.1 Pilimelia sp. | reverse complement strand
CCACCGCCCCGCCGCCCTCGCCGCTGACCCGGCCGGGTGCCGCGGCGCAGTCCGCCGGGGCGCTGCTGGGCGCGGGCAAGGTGGACGCGGTGGCCGTCGGCTGCTCCACCGGCGGCCCCGACGCCCTGGCCCACGTCCTAGCCGGCCTGTCCGGCGACCTGCCGGTGCCCATGGTGGTGGTGCAGCACATGCCGCCGCTGTTCACCCAGATGTTCGCCGAGCGGCTCAACCGGTCCTGCCCCCTCGAGGTGGTCGAGGCGGCGCCGGACATGGTGCTGCGTGCCGGCACCGTCTACATCGCCCCGGGCGACCGCCACCTGGAGGTGGTCCGCCGCGGCACCGACGTGGTGACCCGGCTGACCAGCGACCCGCCGGAGAACTCCTGCCGGCCCGCGGCCGACGTGCTGTTCCGCTCCGTGGCCCGGGTCTACGGCCGGGCCACGCTGGCGGTGGTGCTCACCGGGATGGGGCAGGACGGCCTGCGCGGCTGCGAGCCGCTCCGGGCAGCCGGCGGCAGGATCGTCGTCCAGGACGAGGCGACCTCCGTGGTGTGGGGCATGCCCGGCGCGGTGGCCGGTGCCGGCCTCGCCGACGCCGTGCTGCCCCTGGCCGAGATCGCGCCCGTCGTGGCCGCCCAGGTCAACGCGGGGCGGCTGCCCCGCCGGCCGGTGGTGACCCGATGACGCTGACCGCCGCCGACTTCTCGTACGTCGTCGCCTTGGTGCGCCGGGAGGCGGCCATCGTGCTCGGGCCGGGCAAGGAGTACCTGGTCGAGGCCCGGCTGCTGCCGGTCGCCCGGGAGGTCGGGCTGGGCGGCGTCGGCGAGCTGGTCGCCCAGCTCCAGCGCCGCCCGGACCCCAGCGTGCAGGGCCGCGTGGTGGACGCGCTCACCACCAACGAGACCTCGTGGTTCCGCGACCGGGAGCCGTTCACCGCGCTCACCGACGCCGTGCTGCCGCAGCTGGTGCAGGCGCGGGCGGCGACCCGCCGGCTGCGCGTCTGGTCGGCCGCCTGCTCCAGCGGCCAGGAGCCCTACGGCCTGGCGATGACCCTGGAGCGGGCCCTGCCGGCCGGCTGGAGCTACGAGATCGTCGCCAGCGACATCTCCGCGGAGATGGTGGAGCGGGCCCGCGCGGGCTGCTACTCCCAGCTGGAGGTCAACCGCGGCCTGCCCGCGAACCTGCTGGTCGAGTACTTCGAGCGGGTGGGCGCGCACTGGCGGGTCAACGCGACGCTGCGCCGCAGCGTCGCCTTCCAGCGGCTGAACCTGGCCGCGCCGCTGCCCCCCATGGCCCCGTTCGACCTGGTGTTCCTCCGCAACGTACTCATCTATTTCGACATCGAGACGAAGCGCTCGGTGCTGCGCAACGTCGGGCGGCTCATGCGGCCCGACGCGCTGCTCTTCCTAGGAGCGGCGGAAACCACCATCGGGGTGGACGACAGCTACGACCGGGTACCCGCGGGCCGTGCATCCGCGTACCGGCTGCGAACCTCGGCGCCGGTGGGCGTCGCGGGAAAGGGGTGATCTCGGGTGCGTGCCCTGGTGGTGGACGACTCCCGGTCGATGCGGCTGATCCTGCGTCGCATTCTGACCCAGATCGGCTTCGAGGTGCTCGAAGCCGAGGACGGTCAGGTGGCGCTGGACATGCTGGCCCGCATGGACGAGCCGCCGGAGCTCGCCACGGTGGACTGGAACATGCCGAACATGAACGGCCTCGAATTCGTCACGGCGGTGCGGAAAGAGGCCCGGCTGCGCGACATGGCGCTGATGATGGTGACCACGGAGAGCGAACACAACCAGATCGTGCGGGCGCTCGCCGCCGGGGCCCACGAGTACGTGATCAAGCCGTTCACGGCTGTGGCGATCGCCGACAAGCTGGCCCTGCTGGGCCTCGTACCCAATGGAGCAACTCTATGAGCACGGATGCGGCGGCGCCCACGGCGGCCGACCTCAGCGAGATCACCGAGCAGGTGTGGACCTCGTACCTCGACCCCGACGGCGAGCACCCGCTGCTGGTGGCGCCGCCCGTGGCCGGGCCGGACGACGTCTTCGCGGCGGTCTCCATCAGCGGCGCGTGGCGCGGCCACGTGCTGGTGACCTGCTCGCCGGGCGCGGCCCGGCACGCGGCCGCCGCCTTCCTGGCCATGGAGCCGGGCGAGGTCGGCGAGGACGACATCGCCGACGTGCTCGGCGAGCTGGTCAACATCATCGGCGGGAACGTCAAGAGCATGCTGCCCACCGGGTCGTTCATCTCGCTGCCGCACGTGACCACGAACGCGGGGGCGCGCACGCACTTCCCGTCGGCGGTGCAGGTGTGCGAGCTGTCCGGCACCTGGCGGGGTGAGCACATGTCGTTCAGCATGTGGCAGAGCGAGGGAGAGCGCGCGGAGGTGCGAGCCGCATGAAGATCCTCATCGCGGACGACAGCCGGGTGATGCGCCAGATCGTCACCCGGACGCTGCGCCAGGCCGGCTTCGGCGGCCACGACCTGGTCGAGGCGGCCGACGGCAAGGAGGCGCTGGCCAAGGTGGCGACCGAGAAGCCGGACCTGGTGATCAGCGACTGGAACATGCCGGAGATGACCGGCATCGAGCTGCTGCAGCACCTGCGCGCCCAGGGGCAGCAGGTGAAGTTCGGCTTCGTCACCTCCGAGTGCACGCCGGAGATGCAGCAGGCGGCCGAGGCCGCCGGGGCGCTGTTCTTCATCACGAAGCCGTTCACCGCAGAGCGGTTCGATGAGGTATTCGATCCTATTTTGGGATGATTAGCGCATGACGCTCACACTGCCTGGCATGCTGCCCATCCGCAACCTGAT
The DNA here is from genome assembly GCA_035553735.1 of Pilimelia sp. Taxonomy (GTDB): domain Bacteria; phylum Actinomycetota; class Actinomycetes; order Mycobacteriales; family Micromonosporaceae; genus DATMJT01. The sequence goes on along the minus strand of DATMJT010000594.1, from coordinate 2,390 downwards.
CGAGGACCTGCTCGGCCGCGACGTGGGCATCGAGCTGGCCGACCCGATCGTGGCCGCCGACGTGCCGAAGACGGTCATCGCCCTGTACGTCGACCGCGGCCAGCGGCTCGCCGCGGTGCTCGGCATGGACCTGCCGCTCGCCGCGTACGCCGGGGCCGCGCTGGGCCTGATGCCCGCGGGCGGCGCGGAGGCGGCGATCGAGGACGGTGAGCTGTCCCCCGTGCTCGCGGAGAACGTGCACGAGCTGTGCAACATCCTCAGCACGGTGCTCAACCGGGAGGAGGGAACCCACGTGCGCCTGCACGAGGTCTACCTGCCCGGGTACCCGCCGCCGCCGGACGCGCGGTCCCACCTGCTGGCGCTCGGGCGTCGGCTCGACGTCACGTTGACGATCTCGCGGTACGGCGCGGGCAGGCTCAGCATCGCCCTGGCCGGCTGACCCAGCCGGTCCAGCCGGTCCAGCCGGTCCGACGTGTCGGGCCGCGAGCCACGCCGTCCGCCCGGCCGGTGGGGCGCGTCAGGCCCAGCGCCGCCCGGTGATCCGCTCGTACGCCTCGACGTAACGGGCGCGGGTGGCCGCCACCACCTCCGCCGGCAGCTGCGGACCCGGCGGCCGCCGGTCCCATCCGGTGCCGGCCGCCCAGTCCCGTACGAACTGCTTGTCGAAGGCGTACTGCGGGCCGCCCGGCTGCCAGCGGTCGGCGGGCCAGAAGCGCGAGGAGTCCGAGGTCAGCACCTCGTCGGCGAGCACCAGCGCACCGTCCGGCGCCCAGCCCAGCTCGATCTTGGTGTCGGCGACCAGGATGCCGCGCTGCTCGGCCAGCGCCGCCCCGCGCCGGTAGACCTCCAGCGTGATGTCGCGCAGCCGGGCGGCGGTGTCCGCGCCGACCAGCGCCTCGACGTCGGCGTACGTCATGAACTCGTCGTGCTCGCCGGCCGGGGCCTTGGTCGTCGGCGTGAAGATCGGCTCCGGCAGCCGGTCGCCCTCCACAAGCCCGGGCGGCAGCGGCACGCCGGACACCGCGCCGGTCCGCTGGTACTCCCGCAGCCCCAGGCCCGCCAGGTAGCCGCGGGCGATGCACTCCACGGGCACCATCCTCAGCCGTCGGCAGCGCACCGCCCGGCCGGCGAACTCCGCGGGCACGTCGGTGGCCGAGAGCACGTGGTGCGGCACCAGGTCGGCGAGGCGGTCGAACCACCACAGCGAGAGCTGGGTGAGCAGCTTGCCCTTGTCCGGGATCGGGGTGGGCAGCACCACGTCGTACACCGAGATCCGGTCCGAGGCGACGAGGACGAGATCCGCGCCGTCGGCGTACACGTCCCTGATCTTGCCCGAGTGCAGCAGCTCCACGGGCGGCCACGCTACCGCGCGGCGTCGGGTCGGGCCGTGGGCGGGTCACCCTCGACGGCCTCCGGCTGGGGATCGGTGCGCCGTCGGGCGGGCACCCCCCGGCGGCCGTAGTCGGCGGTGAGGAAGCGCAGTCCGGCCAGCATGACCGCGGCCACCGCCACCGCGACCAGGAAGCGGCCCAGGGCGCTAGCGACCTCCAGGTCCTCGGTGACGAAGCCCCGGTAGAGCGCGGGCGCCGACATCGCGGCGCCGAGCCACAGCGCGGCCGGGCGGATCAGCGCCATCACCGGCCCCCGGCCCGCCGGCCGCGTCCGGCGCGGCCCGACGCCGGCGGCTGCGGCTGGAGCCGCTCGCCGAGCAGCCCGGCCCACGCCCGCGCGGTGGCGGGGCGGCCGTCGAGCAGCGCCACGGGGGTGTCCAGGGCCAGCACGCTGGCCGGGTCGCCGGTGCTCTCCACGCCGTACACCGCCACCGCGTCGACCGGGCCCAGCGTGGCCAGGTGCCGGGCGGTGTCGGCGGTCTTGCGGCTGGCGTCCACCACCGCCCACACGGCGGTCGCACCGAGGGCGTCGGCGAGGTCGGCCACCCAGCCCTCCCGGCCGCCGCGCACCGGCGCGTCGATCACGACCAGGTGCGGGACGTCGGCGCGGTGCAGGGTACGGGAGCGGCGGCGCGCGTCGGCGGGCCCGGAGATCCGCCGGGAGGCGTGCAGCCCGGTCTGCGCCGCGCTCGGCGCGACCAGCAGCAGCTTGGTCGGGTCCAGGTGCAGGTCGGTGGCGAGCTGCCGGGCCAGGGGCAGCGCCTCGGCCAGCTCTCCGGCGATCACCAGCACGTCGCCCGGCTCGGCGGGCGGGGCCGGCGGCGCGGGCACGTGGGCCAGCGCCTGCAGCGTCGCCTGGTACGGGTCGTCGGCGGTGGCCGCCGCCGCCAGGTCGGCCGGCATGCCGAGCCGCACCAGGTCGGCGGTGCGCGGTCCGCCGGCGGCCGGCGGCGTCGCCGGCCCCGGGGTGGCCGGGCCGGGCGCCGCGGCGCCCGGCCC
>DATMJT010000593.1:0-7458 GCA_035553735.1 Pilimelia sp. | reverse complement strand
AGCCGGGTGCGGGCGGTGCTGGGGGTCGAGCTGACCGTGCGGGCCGTGTTCGACGCCCCGACACCGGCGGCCATGGCGGCGCTGCTCGACGACGGGTCGGCGGACCGGGACGCGTTCGGGGTGCTGCTGCCGCTGCGCCGCGCGGGCGCCCGGCCGCCGCTGTTCTGCCTGCCCCCGATCGCGGGCACCAGCTGGCGGTACGCCGGGCTGCTGCGCGCGCTCGACCCCGACGTGCCGCTCTACGCGCTGCAGTCGCGGGGGCTGACCGGGCAGCGGCCGTTGCCGGCAACCATGCCGCAGCTGCTCGACGACTACGCCGGGCTGATCCGCAGCGTCCAGCCCGAGGGGCCGTACCACCTCGTCGGCTGGTCGTTCGGCGGCAACCTGGCGCACGGGCTGGCCGCCCGGATGGCGGCCGAGGGGGACCGGGTGGCCCTGCTGGCGATCCTCGACGCCTACCCGGCCGAGCCGGGCCGGCGCGGCCGGACCGACCGGCGCACGCTGCTGGCGGACATGTTCCGGGAGTACGCCACGGTGTACGACGGCGGCGACGTGCAGGTGCCCCCGGACGATCCCGCCCTGCGGGCGGGGGTCGTCGACTACCTGGGGCGCGGGCGCAGCGAGCTGCGCTACCTGGACCCGGAGCAGCGGTCCTGCGTGCTGGACGTGATGCTCAACAACGCCGCGATCGCGCTGGCCGACGAGCCACCCCGGTACCCGGGCGACATGGTGCTGGTGGTCGCGGGGCGCAGCCGCAAGGACTGGGCGACGCCGGAGAGCTGGAAGGCGTTGGTGCAGGGCGACATCCGGGTGCACGAGGTGGACGCCCGGCACGAGGACCTCATGGATCCCGGCTCGGTGGAGCAGATCTGCGCCGTGCTCCGGGCGGAGCTGCCGGTGGCGGCAGAGCGGGGGGCACGATGACACTGCTGCCGTCGGAGCAGACCGCGGCGGACCGGACGGTCGACCTGGGCGACCCGGGCCTGTACTCCTCCGCGGAGCGGTTCGCCAGGTGGCACCGGTACGCGGCCCGCGACGAGCCGGTGTGGAGCGGGCCCGGCAGTTCACCGCGGGGCTTCTGGTCGGTGTTCTCGCACGAGTCGTGCCGGCGCGTCTTGTCGCCCACCGCGCCGTTCACCTCCGAGTACGGCATGATGATCGGTTTCGACGCGCAGCACCGGGACAACTCGGGCGGACGGATGCTGGTGGTCACCGACGGTGACCATCACACGTACCTGCGGCAGGTGATCGCGCCGTTCCTGTCCAAGGCGATGGCCGGCACGCTGCGGGAGTTCATCGAGGCCGAGGTGGACGACGTGCTGGGCGAGGTCGTCGGGTCCGGGGAGGTCGACTTGGCCGTCCGGCTCGGGCCCCGGCTGCCCGCGGCCGTGACCTGCGAGGTCCTCGGGGTCCCCGCCCGCGACCGGGAGCGGCTGGTCGAGCTGACCAACCACGCCTTCGGCGGCGCCGACGGCGCCTTCGCCAAGATGACGCCGAGCCAGGCCCACTCCGAGATCCTGATGTACTTCCACGAGCTGGTCGCCCGGCGCCGCCGGGAGCCGGGCGACGACCTGGTCAGCGCCCTGCTCGCCGACGGCCGCCTGACCCCCCGCGACGTGCTCGTCAACTGCGACAACGTGCTGATCGGCGGCAACGAGACGACCCGGCACTCCCTCACGGGCTGCCTGCACGCGCTGGGCCTCGTACCGGGGGCGCTCGACCGGCTGCGGGCGGAGCCGGCGCTGGTCGACACCGCCACCGAGGAGGTCATCCGGTGGACGTCGCCGGCGATGCACGTGCTGCGGGTGGCCACCGCCGACGTGGAGGTCGGCGGCCGGCTGCTGCCCAGGGACAGCCCCGTCGTGGCGTGGCTGCCGGCGGCCAACCGCGACCCGCGGGTCTTCGACCGGCCGGAGGAGTTCCTGCTCGACCGGCAGCCGAACCGCCACCTGGGGTTCGGCAACGGGCCGCACCACTGCCTCGGCGCGGCGCTGGCCCGGGCCGAGATATCCGCCCTGCTGAGGATCCTCATCCGGCGGGTGCGGTCGGTCCGCCTGACGGCGGGTCCGGAGTGGATGCGGTCCAACCTCACCCAGGGCTACCTGCACCTGCGCGCCGAGTTGGAGCCGATGCCCCGTGACGGCGACTGAGCACGTCGCGGTGGGCACCGCGGTGCGGCCCGCCGCCCCGCGCCGTCGCGGCCGGCTGCTCCGCCAGTCCGGGGCGCTGCTGCGCCGCAACCTGCTGCAGTTCAAGGGCGATCCGCTGCAGGCGCTGGACATCCTCATGCCGATGGCCCTCGGGGGGATCTTCATCGCGGTGTTCGGCGGAGCGGTGCGCGACATCGGAACGGACTACACCCAGTACCTGCTCCCCGGCATCATGATCCAGGCGGTCTCCATCGTGTCGGTCGCCACCGGGATCGGCCTGAGCATGGACTTCGCCACCGGCACCATGGACCGGTTCCGCGCGCTGCCCGTGGCGCGGGCGTCGGTGCTGATCGGCCGGGTCGCCGCCGACGTGTGCCGGATGGCGGTCGCCCTCCTGCTGGTGTTCCTGTTCTCGCTGGTCATCGGGTTCCGGGTGGAGGGCGGCCCGGCGGGCGCGCTCGGCGCGCTGCTGCTCATGCTCGCGTTCGGCGTCGCGCTGTCCTGGATCTCCGCGTTCATCGGCCTGGCGATCCGGGCGCCGCAGACCGTCCAGTCGGTCGGCTACGCCTGGCTCGTGCCGTTGCAGTTCGTCAGCTCGCTGTTCGTGCCGACCAGCACCATGCCGGGTTGGCTGCAGGGCGTGGTCACGGTCAACCCGATGACGCTGATCTGCGACTCCGCGCGGGGCCTGATGCTGGGCACCGACGTGGCCCGCCCACTCGCCGGGGCGCTGGCCTGGATCACCGGGATCACCGTGCTGTTCGCGGTCGCGGCCGTCCGGCAGTACACCCGGCGCACCTGAACGCGCGGGCGAGCCCGACGGTGCCGACGGCGGCCGGCGCGGGCCCGCGGTGGCGGTGCCCCGGCGCCGCGGCGGGCGGTGCGGCGGGCGCAGGTCGGCCCTTGGCGGCCGGTACCGCGGCGGGCGCAGGTCGGCGGGCGGTGCCGGCAAGGGCGGCGCTCAGAGGTACCGGAAGCCGCGCAGCGCGGCCGCCTCCGCGGGGCGCGGCCCGACCTCCGGGCGCACCGCCTCGCGCCTCACGAACCTCTTCACGTAGCCGGCGCCCTCGGTGCCGCCGGACGCCTTGACGTCGCTCGACAGGTAGGTCCGCGCGAACCGGTAGTGCGCCCCGCGCCAGCGCGACAGCAGGCGGTCGAAGCGCTGCCAGCCGTCCGACAGGCGCGGGTCGGCCCGCCAGGCGAGGGTCGCCGCGAGCGACGGGTGGTCCCGGACGTCCGGCGTGTTCAGCTCCGCCAGATGCGGGATCGCTGCGAAGATCTCGGCCTTCCGCGCGTCGTAGCCGTACACCGCGATGTCCATCGCGTGGTAGTTCATCGACTGCACGGCGCTGGCGCTGCCGGTGGCCTCGCGGAAGGTCATGAAGCCCTCGGGGGACATCGTCCGCAGCACCGCCAGGGCGTCACTGAGCAGGGCGGCGAAGTCCGCGGCGCGGTCGAGGTGCCACGCGGCCGTCCCGACGTCGCGGTGGGCGGCGGCCAGGGTCTCCAGGGCCGCGTGCCGGACGAGGAAGAACAGGCACTCGCAGGCCTGTACGACACGCAGGAAGACGTACTCCTCCTGCTGGTCGGAGCGGGGGAAGCGGGTGCACTCGGCCAGCACGGCCGCACGCCGCCGCAGGTCCGGGTCGACGAGGAGGCGGTCGATGGAGTCGCCGAGCCGCGCGGCTCCGGCCCGGTCGGTCGGGATCCGCCGTAGCCGGGTCAGGGTCGTGTCCAGCAGCGCGATCCGCTCACCGATGTACCCGGGCCGGGCGGCCGGTGGCCAGGCGGCACCCTCCACGTCGCGCAGGTCCCGCAGCGTGGCGTACAGCGCGAGCAGCGTCTCGGGCAGCGGGTCGGCCGCGCCCTGGTCGAGAAACCACTGGTACACGTGCAGGCAGGTGTACCGGTAGTACTCGGGGATGGCCAGTCGCCGGCTGAAGGGCCGGGTCAGCAGAAGCGTGATCTCGTCCGGCTCGCCCGTCCGCGCGTCGTGCAGGTCGGCCAGCAACTGCTGCAGGGCGGGGCTGAGCGCCGCGCGCCCGATCCCCCGCTGCAGGCGCGCGATCTCGTGATGGTGCGCCGCCAGGAAGCCCGTCCCCGGGTGGTCGGTGGCCGGCACGCCCGCCCGCGGCGGCGCCGGCGTCATGCCCGGCGCCCGACGACGAGGTGCTTCTCCCAGCTGGAGCGGTGGGTGGTGCAGTCGTCGAAGCCCGCCGCCGTCAGCAGCGCCGCGTACTCCGCGGCGGTGCGGTGGCGGCCATGCGTCTCGACGTGCATGGACAGGTTCATGGCCGCGGTGGACAGCGGGCCGCCGTCCTCGTCGAAGAGCCGCTCCATGACCAGCACCCGACCCCCGCCCCGACAGGCCTTGTACGCCTTGCGGAGCAGCTCCACGCAGACGTCGTCGGCCCAGTCCGACAGGACGTACCCGAACGCCAGGCAGTCGGCGGGCGGCAGCTCGTCGCGGAAGAAGTCACCCGCGCGGAAGGCGAGCCGCCCGGACAGCCCGCGCTCCCGGGCGGTGGCCCGCAGGTGCGGCTCCACCTGGGGCAGGTCGAAGACGGTCACCCGCAGTCGGGGGTAGCGGTGCAGCGCCGCGACCGCGAAGGCGCCGCTCGCCCCGCCGACGTCGACCAGCTCGTCCACCTCGTCCAGCGCGGCCAGCGCACAGAGTTCCTTCGACGGTGCGTAGCTCAGCTGCCACATCGCCGCGAGGAAGGCCGCGGTCGCCTCCGCGTCGCGGTAGATGGACTCGAACGGCGACGGCAGCGCGGCGTCCACGGCGGCCTTGCCGCGCGCGAGGTAGGCGTCCAGCCGACCGAGCGTGGCGACGGTGTTGTCGACCAGGTGCGCCAGGAACGCGCCGAGGTAGCGCGGATGCCCCGGATCGAGGTACGGCGCCACCGGGTCGGCGACCCGGTACCTGCCGGCCCGGTCCCGCACCAGCAGCCCGGCGGCGGCCAGGACGACGAGCAGCCGCTCCAGGGTGTCGGCGTCGACGCCGCGGGCGGCGGCGACCGCGGCGGCGTCGGACGGGCCGTGGGAGATCAGGTGGGCGGCCACACCGTACTTGTCCGCCAGATGGAGTGCGTGCGTCGTGAACATTCCGTAGAGCGCGTTGTCGATCCGCTCTGGACTCATGATTCGCTCCGAGATGCTCATGGCTGCGGCGAGACGCGTCGCGGCGGAGGGGAATCGGTGTGTGCCCGGCAGGGTGGCCTGGATGGGGTGACCATAGGTTTTCCCGGCTTCGGTTCGGTATTGGCGCCGTTTCCCGTTGATATGCGCGGGCGGCCGGGCCGGCGGCGCCGCCCGCGCCCGCGGGCCGTCGGGAAAGTCGACGTCGGCGGCCATCTGATATCCCGGCAATAAGGCGGGCTTCTAGCCTCTGCGGTGATGCCGCCGGCGCCTTTGCGAGGGCCGACTCCGTGCGGGGGCCGGGGCGTCGATCGACGAGCGTGCGAGCGATGAGCGGAGGCGTGAGCATGACCAACCCGTTCGAGGACGACGAGGGCGTCTACCTGGTCCTCGTCAACGACGAGGGGCAGCATTCACTGTGGCCGTCCCATATCGAGGTGCCGGCCGGTTGGACGGTGGCCCACGGCGAGGGCACCCGGCAGGCGTGTCTGGAGTTCGTCGAACGCAACTGGACCGACATGCGTCCCAAGAGCCTGGCGGCATTGATGGAGTCGTCGGGCTGAGGGGCCGCCGACTGGCGACTCGGCATGTGTGGCGCGCCGGTCGGGGCACCCGAATTGCGGCTGCCGGATGTGTCGGGCCGTCGCCGCACATTCGTCCGCCGCCGGCATTGTGGGTGCGCGGTGATTGCACTGCGCCATGTCGTTTGGCCGGAGGGGCTCGCTACGATGAGGGGCGTGGACCAAGGGGCGGTGCCGGCGGGGCGGCCACCGGCGGTGGCCGCCGCCACCTGGTGGTCCGGCCCGTTCCGCGCCCTCCGCGCCCTCGGCCGGGAGCTCTTCGCGGTGCGCGACGGTCCCGAGCCGGTGTCGGACGAGCCGCGCGGCCGGCTGAAGCGCGGCCTGCTGGTCATCGGCGCGTGCCTGCTCGCTGTCTACCTGGCCGCGCTGGAGGCGGGCGGCCTCGCGGAGCGGCTGCACGTGCCCGCCGCCGCGGTGACCGGGCTGGCCGTGCTCCGCGGCGCCCCGGTGCTCCTGGTCCTGTTCCGGCCGGTCGCGGCGTGGTGGCTGTCGCTGGTGGCCGCGATCCCGTACCCGGTCCTCATCGCCACCGCGGGCGACGCGGCCGCGACCGACGTGCCGTGGCCGTGGACGGAGGCGGGGATCGCCACGCACACCTGTGTCAGCCTGGTGGTCGCGTACCGGGTCGCGGCGCCGGTGTACGTCGCCCACTGGGTGATCACCGCACTGCTGGGCGGCTCGGCGACCCTGGTGGCCGGGTCCTCGGCGGGGATCAACAACACCCTGGTGGTGGCCGTGGCCATCGCGGTGGGGCTGGGCGTCGTGGCGGTGCTGCGCTGGCTGCGGGAGATCCGCCGGGAGCTCGGCCGGCAGGTGACGCTCACCGAGATCGAACGGACCCGTCGGACCCTGCTGGAGGAGCGCGCCAGGATCGCCCGCGAGCTGCACGACGTGGTCGCGCACCACATGTCGCTCATCGCGGTGCAGGCCGAGGCGGCGCCGTACCGGGTGTCGGCCCTGGAGCCGGCCGCCGCCGAGAGCTTCACCCGGATCCGGCAGAACGCCCTGACGGCGATGAAGGAGCTGCGCCACATCCTCGGGATGCTCCGCGCCGACGACGGCGAGCCGGAGAGCCGCTACCTCCCGCAGCCCACCCTGGAGAACCTGGAGCGGCTGTTCGACAACGTCCGCAGCTCGGGCCTCAGGGTCGACGCCGCCGTCCGGGGGGCGCGCCGTCCACTGCCGCAGCAGCTGGAGCTCATCGCCTTCCGGCTGGTCCAGGAGGCGCTGAGCAACGCGGTGCGGCACGCGCCCGGCGCCGACGTGGAGGTCGAGGTGGCGTACGGTTCGGGGTCGCTGGACCTGCGGGTGGCCAACGGCCCGGCGGCGGACCCGCGCGCCCGGCCCATCCCGAGGCCGGACGGCGCGGGCCACGGGCTGATCGGCATGCGGGAACGGGCCTCGGTGCTGGGCGGCACGCTGCGCGCGGGGCGGCGGGCCGACGGGTGGTACGAGGTGTCCGCCAGCCTGCCGGTGGAGGAGGGCGGGGGCCGATGACGATCCGGGTACTCATCGCCGACGATCAGACGATGCTGCGGGAGAGCTTCGGCGTGCTGCTCAACGCCCAGCCCGACATCGAGGTGATC
>DATMJT010000592.1:0-23620 GCA_035553735.1 Pilimelia sp. | reverse complement strand
CCCTGGGCCAGGTCGACTGGACCTCCGCCGCGTACTACGACAGCACCAACACCGCGCCCGGCACCGATCTCGGCGTACCGCAGGGCCAGATCCCCGCCGTGACGCAGCACCTCTACGACGGCGCGGGCCGCGAGACCGCGCAGGTCTTCAAGGCCCTGGGGGTCGAGATGTGGCGCACCACCACGTCATACGGCGGCGACCGGCAGACCATCGTGCCGCCCCGCGGCGGCACCGCCACCACGGCGCTGATCGACGTCCGCGACCGCACCACCACGCTGCGGCAGTACAAGAACCCAGCGTCGGCCGGTGGCGACGACCCGGCGACGTTCGACGCCACCCGCTACACCTACGACCTGCGCGGCTCCCTCACCAGGCTGACCGACCCGGCCGGCAACGAGTGGCGCTACACCTTTGACCTGCGCGGCCGGCAGACCGTGGCGGTGGACCCGGACAAGGGCACGGTGCGGTCCACGTACGACGCCGCCGGCAACCTGGTCACCAGCACCGACGCCCTGGGCGCAGTGCTCGCGTTCACCTACGACGCGCTCGGGCGCAAGACCACCGTGCGGGAGGGCTCGGTGACCGGCGTCATCCGCGCCGAGTGGGTGTACGACACCCTGCCCAACGGCAAGGGCAAGCAGACGAGGTCGGTCCGCCACCAGAGGGTCGGCACCACCACGGAGCGGTACGAGACCCGGGTCAACGCCTACGACACCGCGGGTCGGCCCACCAGCACCTCGCTGGTGGTGCCGTCAACTCTGGGCGCGCTGTGCGCGTCGGTCAGCACCGCTCCGTGCGAGTACCGCACCGACGTCACGTACAAGAACAACGGCGCCACGGCGACCGCCACCCTGCCCAAGGCGGCCGACCTGGCCAGCGAGAAGCTCACCTTCGGCTACAACGACATCGGCGAGCAGACCGGCGTGCTGTCGGCCAGCCAGATCTACGTCGGCGACGCCATCTACAACAAGCTGGGCCAGCTCACCAAGCTCCAGTTCGGCGCGTACGGCAAGCGGGTCGACGTGCTGTCCACATACGACGAACCCACTCGCCGGCTGACGGCGCGCAACGTGGTCCCGGAGCTCAAGGCCGAGGCCGCCAACTACGGCTACCAGTACGACCAGGCCGGCAACCTCATCCGCATCGCCGACGCACCGGCCGGGCAGGCTGCGGACACCCAGTGCTTCACCGTCGACTACCTGCGCCGGCTGACCCAGGCCTGGACGCCGGCGTCCGGCAACTGCGCCACCGCGCCGTCGGTCGCCGGGCTCCAGACCGGCGGCGCCGGATACTGGCACGCCTGGACCCACGACGCCATCGGCAACCGCACCAAGGAGACGCGGTACGCGGCGGCCGGCAACACCACCTTCACCTACACCCATCCGGCGTCCGGCGCGTCATCGGTGCGGCCGCACGCCGTGCAGTCCGTGGCGATGGCCGCCCCCGGGCAGAGCTGGACCCGCGGCTTCACCTACGACAACGCCGGCAACCTGAAGACCCGGGTCTCCGACGCGGGCAACCAGCAGACCCTCACCTGGGACCGGGAGGGCCGGATCGACACCCTCGTCGAGGCGAGCAAGACCACCAGCTTCGTATACGACGCCGACGGCAACCGGCTGGTGCGCAAGGACGCCGCCAAGACGGTGCTCTACCTGCCGGGCGGCACCGAGGTCAGCCTGGCGACCGGCACGAGCACCGCGAAGGCCACCCGGTACTACAGCCACAAGGACACCGTCATCGCGGTACGGTCGGCCACCGGCCTCAGCTGGATCATCGGTGACCACCACGGCACCGCCGAGCTGTCCATCAACGCCGCTGACCTGGTGGTCAGCAAGCGGCGCAGCCTGCCGTTCGGCCAGCCGCGCGGCGCCAACCCGGCGGGCTGGCCCGCCGTGATGGACAAGGGCTTCGTCGGCGGCACCAAGGACCCCACGGGGCTGGTGCACCTCGGCGCCCGGCTCTACGACGCCGCGATCGGTCGGTTCATCTCCGTCGACCCGGTCATCGACACCAGCGATCCGCAACAGCTCAACGCCTACGCCTATGGCAACAACAACCCGGTCAGCACCGCCGACCCGACCGGTGAGCTGTTCGGCTGGGTGAAGAAGGCGGCGTCCGCGGTCGCGTCGGCGGCCACGACGGCCGGCAACTTCGTGGCCAACACGGTGGTCTCGACTGTGGAGGCGATCAGGGAGGATCCGCTCAAGTTCGCCGTCGGCCTGGCCGTCGGCATCGCGGTGGCGGTGGCAGTGGCGGCGGTGTGCGCCACCGGCGCCGGCGCGGAGTACGGCGTCGACGTGGCCCAGGGCGACCGGGAGTTCTCCGCCGGTGACCTCGGCAAGGAGATGGCGATGGGCGCCGCCGTCGGCGGTGTCACCGTCGGCGCCGGGGCTGCACTGGGAGCCGCCGGGCGTCACGTCGCGGCCAAGGCTCGCGGCGCCCTCGGGAAGGGCGTCAAGTCCGCCGACGAGGCCGCGGAGGCCGCCGGGGCGGCGGCCAGGGCGGGACGCACACCCGCCCCGTCGAACGAGGTGGTCCCGTTCTATCCCCGGAACGACGGCTTCCAGGGCGACCCCGTAGACGACTGGCTGTACCCCGGAACGAGAATTGACCGTTATGGCAGTGAACGCGGACGTTACACATCGCCGGTCGACACGCCCATGCCCATGAGGGCGTTGCCGCCAGGAACAGCGGGGCGACCGTATCATGTGTACGAAGTCGTCAAGCCGATTCCGGTGCGCACTGGGAAGATCGCTCCAGCGTTCGGTCAGGTGGGCGGTGGGGTACAGCACATTTTGCCGTTGGCGGTGGAGAAGCTTCTCGCAAGACACATTCTGCGGAAGGTGCAGTAGACAAATGAATCTTGACGATCTCCGTCGGGCTTTGGTGGAAGGCGGTTTCCGCCCAGACTCGTACAGCTTGGAGGGTGGGCTTCGAGAGGACAGAATCACGCTCGATGAGGCCCACGGTCGCTGGTTCGTGTATTACGTCGAGCGCGGTAAACGCTGGGAAGAGGCGCAGTTTGAGAACGAGCATTCTGCGTGCGTGGAGTTCCTCAAGCGCATAAGTAGGGACTCTGTGGCGCGAGAGCAACCGTAGCTCAGTTTATGACCCGAGCTTCGGGGCCGCAGTCATTTGGCCATGCCGAAAAGGTGGAATCGGTTGATGAATTGCGGAGCTCCCGCGATCACCGGCGAGTGCTCTAGCCGGCGGAGGACACCTCCGACCTACGCACCTCAAGACTGAGCACCACCGACGCGCTGGCGGCCGCCGGGCCGGTGGGGTCGGCGGATGCTCAGTCAGTGCGGACGCGGACCGCGAGGGGCTCGCCCCGCACCGCGGCGAGCCGCGCGGCCTCGGCCTCGATGCCGGTGCCGGAGACGCGCCCCGCCTCGGCGAACAGGGTCACGTCGAGCGATCCGCCGTCGACCGCCCAGGTGCCCACGACCCGGCCGCCGGCCACCACCACCGGGGAGATCCAGCCGGCGGCCCGGCTGACCGCGGCGCGGCGGTGCGGCGCGATGATGAGGGCGTTGCCGGTGCCCGGCCCGAGCACGTACTGGTCGAAGGCGGGCAGCAGCCGCACCTCGGCGCTGCGCCGGCTGGCCGCCAGGTCGTCCAGATCCTCGGTGCGGGCGTAGGCCGGCTCGCCGTCCACCTCCACCGCCGTCAGGGTGCCGGCCCGCTCCAGCGCGGCGAACCAGGACCGCAGCGCCGCCCTCCTCGACGCCCCGCGGGTCAGCCACTGGTCGAAGGCCGCCGCCGAGGCCGGGCCGAAGGCCCCCAGGTACGCGGGGATCACCGTGCGCGCCGCCTCGTCCGGCTCGGGCAGGCCGCGCCAGCCGGGCAGCCACGTGGCCGGGCTGGTGAAGGTGACCCGGTTGCCGTCGCCGGGCCCGTGCACCAGGTGGCCCTGCCAGGCCAGCGGCTTGAGCACCGCGCCCCAGCCGGAGCGCAGGTGCCCGGCGATCGTGTCGTCGCCGGTTGCCGCGATGATCCGGTCGGTCAGCTCCTCCCGGGTGAGCACGGCGCCGTCCAGCGCCTCCCGGGCCGCCTCGGTGATCGCCGCGAGCTGTGCCGCGGTGACGAAGGCCCGCTGCCAGGACCCCTTCTCCCAGGTGCGGGCGGCCGCCACGAGGGCCAGGTATGCGGCGGCCTCCTCCGTGGGCAGCACGTGCAGGGTGCCGCGCATCGCCCAGGTCTTCACCAGCGAGCGCTCCGCCAGCCGCTCGGCCAGCGCCCCGCGCCGGGGCCGGGCGGAGCGGGCGGCCACCGCGTCCTCGGCGCAGGAGGCGACCTGGGCCTGGACGCCGCACAGCCGCCGCACCACGGCCACGGCGTCGGTGTCGGGGGGCCGGTGCAGCAGCTGCCGCCGCATCCGCCACGCCAGCACCCGGTCCGCAGTCAGCTTCATCCCCGCCTCCAGTGCCATTCTCGGACCCCGGCCGACAGTTTTCTCAGCGACTCCGGTGCGCCCGTCCGCCGCGCCCGGGTGCCCGGTCGCTGCGGTATTCAGGCGACAGGCGCCGTCGGCCGACGTAGCCTCCATGCCTTGTGGGCGGCCTCGTGGAGACTTTCGCGCCGGCGCGGTTCGGGGCCGGCTTCCGTCGGCTGTTGGCGTCGTCGTGGGCGACCAATCTCGGCGACGGCATCGCGGTGGCCGCCGGACCCCTGCTGGTGGCGTCGCTGACCAGCGACGCCTTCCTGATCTCACTGGCCGCGCTGCTGCGCTGGGCACCCCCGCTGGTGTTCGGCCTGTATGCCGGGGTGCTCTCCGACCGCCTGGACCGCCGCCGGCTCGTCGTCGCGGCCAACGTCGTGCGCGCGGTCGTCCTGGCGATCCTCGTCGCACTGGTGGCCGCCGGCGTCGACTCGGTCGCCGCGGTGCTGGTCGGGCTGGGACTGCTCGCCACGGCGGAGGTCTTCGTCGACAACACCTCCGCGACGCTGCTGCCGATGCTGGTGGGCCGCGACGACCTGGCGACGGCAAATGCCCGCGTACAGGCCGGCTTCATCACGATGAACCAGCTGTGCGGGCCGGCGCTGGGCGCGGCGCTGTTCGCGGCGGGTCGGGCGTGGCCGTTCCTGGCCCAGGCCGTCCTGGTCGGGGCGGGCATCGCGCTGCTGTGGCGGATCACGCTGCCGCCCCGCGCACGTGCGGGGGCGGGCGCCAGCGGCCTCCGCCGCGACATCGTCGAGGGCCTGCGGTGGACGGTGCGCCACCCGGCGGTGCGTACGCTGGCGGTCACCATCTTGGTCTTCAATATCACCTTCGGCGCGGCGTGGTCGGTGCTGGTGCTCTACACCACCGAGCGGCTCGGCATGGGGGCGGTCGGGTTCGGCCTGTTCACCACGACGTCCGCCGTCGGCGGCCTGGCCGGCACCACCCTCTACGGCCGCATCACGCGCCGGTTCAGCCTCGGCGCCGTGATGCGCGCCGGGCTGGTCATCGAGACCCTCACCCACCTCGGCCTCGCCGTGACGACCTCGCCGTGGGTGGCGCTGGTGATCGCGTTCGCCTTCGGCGCGCACGCCTTCGTCTGGGGCACGACGTCGGTCACGATCCGCCAGCGTGCGGTGCCCTCCGAGCTGCAGGGGCGCGTGGGCAGCGCGTACGCCATCTGCGTCTTCGGCGGCCTGGTCCTGGGGTCGGTCGTGGGCGGCGTCCTCGCCAGCCACTTCAGCGTCACCGCGCCCTTCTGGTTCGCCTTCGCCGGGTCCGCGGTGCTCGTGGTCGCGTTGTGGCCCCAGCTGACGCTGATCGCCCACCCGGACCACGAACCCCCGGCGGCGAGGTAGCCGCCACCGCGGCGTCGACCTACTGGCCGACCCGGCCGTCGATGCGTTCGCGCAGGAGATCCGCGTGGCCGCAGTGCCGCGCGTACTCCTCGATCATGTGCACCAAAACGTCCCGCAGCGGCACCCCGGTGGCGCCGCGGGTGCCCAGGTCGGCGATGCCCGCGACGACCTCCTCGGCGAACGCGACCTCGGCCCGCCACGCGCGCCACGCGTCGTCGACGACGTCGGGGTCGGCGACCGCGCCGTTGAAGTCACCGTCGCGGTCGTCCGCCACGCGGTACCGCCGGGGCGCGTGCTGGCCCGCCAGCTCCTGGCGGAACCAGTGCCGCTCCACGTCGGCGAGGTGCCGCAGCAGCCCGAGCAGCGACATGGTCGAGGGCGGCACGGAGCGGCGGGCCAGCTGCTCGGCGTCCAGGCCGGTGCACTTCATCTCCAGCGTGAGCCGGTAGCGGCGCAGGTAGTCCAGGAGCGTGGCGCGCTCGCCGACGGGTTGATCCGCGCTCTCCCGCGGGTCGTCGTGCGGGTCGACCCACATGTCGGGGTGGGCCGTCGATCCGCTCCACCGGGTCGCCGTCGGCTCGTTCGTGGGCTCGTGCCGGCTCATCCGTGCATGATCGGGCACTCCGGGGCCAGGTGTCACCGGGATATCGCAGGCCGGCTCGCCGAGGTGCGCGAACCCGGCCGCGCGCAGCCGCTGCTCGACGCGGGCGGCCACCGCCAGCAGGTACGGCCCCCGCTCATGGTGCACCCGGGCATTGGGTGATCCCGAACCGTGGCGGCGCAGCATGTCGGCCATCCGGTCCCGCACGGTAAGCCGCTCGCCGGTCGGGCCCGTGGTCTGGTCGGCATAGGTCAGTGCGTCGGACAGCGCCGTCTGCTCCCGGGGGTAGGCGTGGAGCGCCTCGGCCAGCCCGCGCGCCCGGGCGACGAAGATGGCGCCGGAGTGGTGCGCCACCAGGGCGACCAGGCGCGGTGGCCAGCCGTGGCGCCGCAGGTAGTCGGCGCCGTCGAACGGGTGGAAGCCGGTCTCGGCCACCGGCTCGGGGTAGCCGATGTCGTGCAGCCACGCGGCGGCCGACAGCAGGTCCCGTTCCTCCGCCGAGCCGAGGGTGCGGGTCAGCAGCGCGGCGCAGTGTGCCACCGCGACCGTGTGCCGCCAACGCCGGGGCAGGCCGGCAAGCAGGCCCCGCGCCAGGTCCCACGCGCGGCACACCACGACCGGGCCGGCGCCGCCGGTCGTGCCGGTCGACCGGAAATCGGGGCGGCTCGGGCCACGTGCCGACACGTCAGCCCGACGGCGACCGGTTCGCGCGGGACGGCCGCGCCGGGGCGGCCCGCAGCGCCAACCCGACCAGCACCGGGTCGTGGTCGCTGCTGCGGAACCGGTCGGGCGCGTACAGCGAGGCCTGCGCGTGCTCCAGGGCGCCCCACTGCCCGTCGAACACGTACGAGTAGGCGCCGGCGCCGCCGTACCGGGCCACCAGGTTGGTGTACCCCGCGCACACCAGCGCCGCGACCGGGTCCTCGCCCGCGTACGCGTTCAGGTCGCCGACGACCAGCACGTCGGGGTCGCCGGCTGCGTCCGCGGCGCCGGTGGCCGCGTCGGGGTCGACGAAGGCCCCGGCACCGGGGCGGTCGGCCAGGGCCGCGTCGACGCGGGAGATCAGGACATTCCGCGGCTCCGGCATCATCCGGTCCCTTCAGGCACCGGACCAGTGTGGCCAGCATCCCCGCCGAACCGGAATGGTCCGCACCGGATGTCCCCGCATCGTTCATCCGCGCGTAGCCCGCGTCCACGCGCATTACGAATCCGAAGTGGACTCTTCTGGCTCGTGGGCGGATGAGCGGCCGGCGCGGGCGGCGGGTTCAGCTCAGCCAGCGCCGCACCCGGGGCCGACGCGACGCCCGGCGCACCCCGGGCAGGCGGTCGACGACAGCCGCCGTCGCGGCGACCCGCTGCCGGGCGTACAGGAGGCCGTAGGTGAAGGTGTTCCCGCCTGCGGCCTGGACCCGGACCGCGTAGTCGCGCAGCAGCTCCTGCGTGATGATCGCGTCCTGGTGCTCGCCGAGCACGTCCTGCAGCGCGGTCAGCCGCTTCGCCAGGCGCCGCGCCGGAGCGCCGGCCAGCGAGGCCAGCGCCTCCACGGCGTACCGCGCCCGCTTGACGGCCCGGCGTGCCCGGTGCAGCCGGGCGTCCTGGTCCTCCTCCGGAGCGCCGTCCGGTTCCGGCGGGCCGTCCGAGGCGGCCGATCCTGCGGGCCCTGCCGGGCCGGTCGCCAGAGCCCCGTCCAGCAGCCGGTCCGCCCGCCGCAACGCCACGTCCGCCCGGCGGCGCACCCACCTGCCGCGCACGTCCGCGACGGGCCCGGCCACCAGTGCGTCCAACGTGTCGAGCAGCGCGAAGTATCGCGCGTCGTCCAGGGCGGCGTTGAGGTCGTCGCGGGCCTGCCGCTCCTCGTGGCCCAGGTGGTCAGAGATCCACGCGTCGACCGGACCGACCACCGCCTCCGCCGGCTCGGCCGCCACCGCCCGGCGCAGGCGCTCGACCATCACCTGGCGGTCGCGCACCCCGCCGAGCCGGTCGGCCAACCAGGCCAGCTCGATCCGCAGTGACTCGGCCCGCCTCGGCTCCCACAGCCCCCGGAAGGTCCGCAGCGTGCTGCGCAGCCGGCGGGTCGCCACCCGCATCGCGTGCACGGCCTTCGGCTCCCCGCGCCGTACGGCCGGGTCGTTGCCGACGATGGCGTCGCGCTGGTCGCGGGCGTACGCCACCACCGCCCGCGCGGCGGCCGCCGGTCGCGGGCCACCGGCGGTCGTCGGGCCCGCGTCCGGGACGGACAGGGCGTCGCCGAGGGCCCGGGCGAGCTTGGACCGAACTCGGGCCGGCGTCGCGCCGGCGTCGCGCAGCTGCGCGTCCACGGCCTCCAGGGTTGCCGGGTCGCCCTCGACCAGCTCCACCTCCAGCTCCTGCCACCGGCGCTGGGCACCGCCCACGGATGCGGTGACCTCGTCGAGCGCCAGCAGCGCCAGCACCCGGCCGGAGTCGTCGAGCAGCGGGTGCTCCCGGCGCCGGGTCCGCAGCCGGGCCACCGGGACGACCGGACGGTCCCGCACCACGGCGCGGACCAGGATCAGCAGCTCGGCAGGTACCTCGTCGGCCAGCGGCAGGCGGTGCTCGGTGCGGTCGTCCCCGCGGCCGGGGGTCTTCAGGTGCCAGCCGGGGTCGGCGCCACCGGTGCGCCGGCGCAGCGTCATCCGGCTGCGGGCCAGACGCAGGTCCTCGGTGTCCAGGTAGGTGGCGTCCAGCTCGTGGGTGCGCGGCTCGCCGAGCCGGCGTACTCCGCCGGCTCCGGCCAGCTCGGGCAGGGTGAAGCCCGCCGGGAGGTCGTACGGGCGCTCGGACTCGACAGCCACGTCCATAGCGTCGATCTAACCGCACCGGGCACGGGTGGAGCGGGCCGTGTGGCCCGCCCCACCCGTGCTCAGGCGCCGATCTCGCGGCCGTCGCGCCGCCACACGGTGACCACCGCGGGGCGGGCGAAGTCGCCGTCCGGCCAGGTGGACGCCGGCTGGTCCACGCTGGCGCCGTCGACCTCGCCGGGGTGCTGGACGGAGACGAACACGGTGCGGTTGTCCGGGCTCAGGTGCGCCGAGGCCTGCTCGGCGCCGGTCGGCACGGTGAGGAACTGCTTGACGTGCCCGCGCTCCGGCCCCTCGACCGGCACGGCGAACAGGCCGTCGTGGGAGCCCAGCGCGTTGCCGTCGGTGGAGATCCACAGGTTGCCGTGCGCGTCGAAGTCCAGGTTGTCCGGGCAGGAGATGGGGGAGACTTTGGTCTTGTCGTACCCGGCGAAGTACGTCGACGGGTCGGCCGGGTCGCCGCACACGATCGGCACGGCCCAGGTGAAGGTCTCGGCGGCGTTGTCTCCGCCGGCCTCGGTGATCTCCAGGACGTGGCCGTGCCGGTTGTTGCTGCGCGGGTTGGCCTCGTCCGGGCCGGGCTGACCGGCGGCGCCACGGCGGGTGTTGTTGGTCAGCGCGGCGTACACCTTGCCGGTACGCGGGTTCGGCGCGACGTCCTCGGGTCGGTCCATCCTGGTGGCCCCGACGGCGTCGGCGGCGAGCCGGGTGTGCACGAGCACCTGGTCCACGCTCATGCCGGGCACCAGGGAGCGGTCGCCGCGCACCAGGGGGATCCACCGGCCGGTGCCGTTGAACTCCCCGTCGGCGGGCAGCGCGCCGGTGCCGTCGATCTCGCCGGCGGAGGTGAAGCCCAGCCGCGCGACGTACAGGGTGCCCGACTCCAGCAGGGTCAGGTTGTGCGCCCGGTCGCGCGGGCGGTCGCCGCGGCGCACCCGCTTCTCGGAGACGAACTTGTACAGGTAGTCGAAGCGTTCGTCGTCGCCCATGTACGCCACGGCCCGGCCGTCGCGGGACAGGATGATCTCGGCGCCCTCGTGCTTGAACCGGCCCAGCGCGGTGTGCTTGCGGGGCGTGGACCGCGGGTCGTACGGGTCGATCTCGACGACCCAGCCGAAGCGGTTGGCCTCGTTGGGGTGGCGGGTGAGGTCGAAGCGCTCGTCGACGCGGTCCCACCTGCGGGAGCCGGACGGGTACCGGGTCGAGGTGATGATGCCGTAGCGGTTCAGCGCCGGCTTGGCGGCCTCCGGCACGCCGTCGCCGCCGACGAAGTACTGGTTGAAGTTCTCCTCGCCGGACAGCACGGTGCCCCACGGGGTGAGCCCGCCGGCGCAGTTGTTCAGCGTGCCGAGCACGGTGGTGCCCCGCGGGTCGGCCGCGGTGCGCAGCAACGGGCTGCCGGCGGCCGCGCCGGTGAACCGGAACGGCGTGGCCGGGGTGATCCGCCGGTTGTGGCGGCGGGCCCCCCGGGTCACCGGCCGCCACTGCCCGGTGCCGCCGACCCGCTCGATCTCCACCACGCTCAGGCCGTGCGCGGCCATGGCGATTCGGATCTGCTCCGCGGTGAGGGAGTCCATGCCGGCGAAGCCGCGGAACATCAGCTCCTCGTTGGTGTACTCGTGGTTCACCACGAACAGCGCCCGCCGGCCGTGCCGGTCCAGCGGCAGGACGCCCAGCCAGTCGTTGTTGAACCCGAACTGCATGGCCTGCGCGGCGGCGCTCTGTCGGTCGATGTCCCACGCCGGGGCCCCGGGCAGCACCGGGTCGCCCCAGGCCAGCAGCACGGCGTGGTCGTAGCCGTTGGGCACGACCACCGCGTCGAGGGTGTTCGGCGGGATCGGCTTGAAGGTCAGCGCCCCGGTGCCGGCCGACGGTCGCGACCCGCCGGCGGCCGCTCCGCCGGTCCCGGTGGCCCCGACGGGCTGCGCGTCCACGGCGGGTGCGGCCGCGGCCGCCGGCTGCGCGCCGGCGGCGCCGACGGTGGCGCCGCCGCCGATCACCAGGGCGCCCAGCGCGCCGGCCCGCAGCAGCCCGCGGCGGGACACCTCGGCGGTCACCAGGTCGCCGAAGTACGGGTTGCCCGAGGCGTTGGGGGCGGGGTGCGCGCAGGCGTTGCCGCAGCGGTACCGGCACGTCATGGCGCTGCGCCCGCCCGGGTGGCCGGGCAGCAGCGGCAGGGTTCGGGAAGGGTGGGCCGGGGCCGTCATCGGAACTCCCTGAGGCGTCAAGCATCGCGGTCAGGCCGGACGCTAGGCACGGCAGGGCACCGCGCGGCCAGGCGCGGACGACGGCGGCGTGACCGGCGGGTGAACTGTCGGCGGCGGGCGCGGCGGGCCTGCGGCCGCGACCGGGCGGCACGACCGGGCGCCAGTCGGCCGGCAGCGGGGCACGCCGGGTCAGCCGACGAGTATCTTGACGGCGGAGGCGAGCTGCGCCAGGCCCTTCTTGGCGTCGGCGAAGAACATGCCGGTCTTCGGGTCGGTGTACAGCTCGTTGTCGATGCCGGCGTACCCGTGCCCCATGGACCGTTTGATGACGATGACGCTGCGGGCGTGGTCGACGTCCAGGATCGGCATCCCGGAGACCGGGTTGCCCGGGCGCCGGGCGGCCGGGTTGATCACGTCGTTGGCCCCGATGACAAGCGCCACGTCGGCCCGGGCGAACTCCGGGTTGATCTCCTCCATCTCTCTCAGCTGCGCGTACGGCACGTTGGCCTCGGCCAGTAGCACGTTCATGTGGCCCGGCATCCGCCCGGCCACCGGGTGGATGGCGTACGCGACCTCGACGCCGCGGCTCTCCAGCAGGTCGGCCAGCTCGCGCACCTCGTGCTGGGCCTGGGCGGCGGCCAGCCCGTACCCGGGCACGATGATCACCTTGGTGGCGTACGCGAGCTGGATGGCGGCGTCGTCGGCCGCCACGGCCCGCACCTCGCCGCCGGGCCCGGCCGCCGCGGCCGGCGCGTCGCCGGTGCCGAACCCGCCCACCATGATGTTGGCGATCGACCGGTTCATCGCGTCGGCCATCAGCTTGGTGAGGATGGCGCCGGACGCCCCGACCAGCGCCCCGGCGATGATGAGCACCGAGTTGCCGATGACGAACCCGGCCATCGCCACGGCGGTGCCGGTGAAGGCGTTCAGCAGCGAGATGATCACCGGCATGTCGGCGCCGCCGATGGGCATCACCATGGTCACGCCGAACAGCAGCGCCGCCACGCCCACCCCGGCCAGCACCAGCGGGCTGTCGACGCCGGCGCCGAAGGCCACCACGCCGGCCAGCATGGCCAGGGCCAGCAGCGCGTTGACCGCGCGGGCGCCGGGAAACACCACCGGGCGGCCCGGCACGATGCCCTGCAGCTTGCCCGAGGCGACCAGCGAACCGGTGAAGGTGACCCCGCCGATGACGACGTCGAGCACGATGGCGACACCGGTGTGCGGCGCGGGCGCGATGTGCCGGATCTCGTTCACCGCGATCAGCGCCGCCGCACCGCCGCCGACGGCGTTGAACAGGCTCACCAGCTGCGGCATGGCGGTCATCGCCACCCGGCGGGCGGCGTACCAGCCGAAGCCGCTGCCGACCACGATGCCCGCGGCGACCACCGCCCAGGCGGTGGGGGTCACCGCGTCGGACTCCACCACCACGGCGAGGGTGGCCAGCACCGCGGCGGCCATCCCGGCGGCGGACAGGGTGTTGCCGCGCCGGGCGGTGACCGGCGAGTTCATCCACCGCAGGCCGACCACGAAGCAGGCGGCGGCGGCCAGGTAGACCAGGCGGACGACGGTGTCGAAGGTGCTCACCGGCCGGTCACCTCCCGCCGGCCGCGGAACATCGCCAGCATCCGGTTGGTGACCGCGTAGCCGCCGACCACGTTCATGGCGGCGAACGCGGTGGCCACGAACGCCACCGCGTAGCCGAATGCGTCGTTCGCGGTCAGCGCGATCAGGACCGCGCCGACGAGCACGATGCCGTGGATGGCGTTGGCGGCCGACATCAGCGGCGTGTGCAGGGTGGCCGGCACCTTGCTGATCACCTCGACGCCGACCAGCAGGGCGAGCAGGAAGATGCTGAGGTCGGCGAGCAGCTCCGGGGTCACGCGGTGGCCTCCTTCAGCACCCGGCCGCCGTGGGTGACCACGACGCCGGCCTGGATCTCGTCGGTCGGGTCGACGGCCAGCGCGCCGCCGTCGTCGATCAGGTGCAGCAGCAGCGCGCAGATGTTGCGGCTGTAGGCCGCCGACGCGGCGGTCGGCATGGCCGCCGGCGCGTTGTCCGCGCCGATGACCGTGACGCCGTTGTCGGTGACCACGGTGCGCCCGGGCTCGGACAGCGCCACGTTGCCGCCCAGCGGGCTGGCCGCCAGGTCCACCACCACGGATCCGGCGGCCATGGCCTTGACCGCCTCCTCGGTGACCAGCAGCGGGGGCCGGCGGCCGGGCACCTGCGCGGTGGTGATCACCACGTCGTGCCGGGCCACGTGCTCGCCCAGCTCCTTCTGCTGGGCCCGCTGCTCCGCCTCGGTGAGCGCGCGGGCGTAGCCGCCCGCGCCGGCCGCGTCGCCGACCGAGCTGAGCTGCACGAACGCCGCGCCCATCGACTCGATCTCGCCGCGGGCCGCCGGGCGCACGTCGTAGGCCCGCACGATGGCGCCGAGCCGGCGGGCGGTGCCGATGGCCTGGAGCCCGGCCACCCCGGCGCCCAGGACGAGCACCTCGGCCGGCTTGGCGGTGCCGGCGGCCGTGATGAGCAGCGGGAAGTAGCGGTCGAACGCGTTGGCCGCCAGCAGCACGGCCTTGTACCCGGCGACGCTGGCCTGGGAGCTGAGGGCATCCATCGGCTGGGCCCGGCTGAGCGTGCGCGGCAGGGTGTCCAGGCTCACCGCGGTGACCCCGCGCTCGGCCAGCCGGGACACGTACGCCGGGTCGGTCAGCGGCTGGAGCAGGCCGAGCACGGCCTGTCCCGAGCGCAGCCGCTCGGGGTCCGGCCGCCCCACCGAGAGCAGCACGTCGGCCCGCTCGTACAGCTCGTCGGTGCCGACCAGCTCGGCGCCGGCGGCGGCGTACGCGTCGTTGGTCTGCCAGGCCCGCGCGCCGGCGTCGGACTCCACCAGGACCGCCAGCCCGGCGGCGACCAGCCGGCTCACGCCGTCGGGTACCAGCGCGACGCGGCGCTCCCCGGGGGTCGTCTCCCGCCGGACGCCCACTCTCAGTGGCGCCATCCACTCGCCCTTTCCTCAGGTCGTGTCGAGGGTGGCGGGCCGGTAACGCACTGGTCAGGGGTCACCCTACTGGATCAGAGTGATGTTCGGGGCAAACCCGACATCCGGGCGTCCCTGGTGTCCGCGTCGCTCCCGTCTCCCGCCGGCCGTCCGGGCCGGGCCTGCTCAGGCCGAGGCCGACCGGGTGGGCTGACCCGCGCCGAACGCGGCGGCTGAACGAGACCTCGCCGTGCGACCATCATGGTGGCCGCGCCGCCCCGTCACAAGGCCCCATCCGCCGGCGGGCGTCGGCGCCCCAACGCGTCCGCGTCGCCCGGCGCCGCGCGTCGGAGAGCTCGCCGTCCCCGGCCTGCCGCAGGGCGCAGCTCCAGGCCGAGCGCCGCCGGAGCGTCGCCGCCGTGGCCGGGGGCCGGTCGCCGCCGTGTCCGGCCCGGTCCCCGGACGGCGACCGGGGCGCCGCCGCGCTGGGCTGACCGGGCGACGGCCGTAGGCTGGCCGGATGAGCGCGGCGGGTGGGTCGGATCCGGTGCGGGTGGGCCTGGTCGGGGCCGGGGACGTGGCGGCTCGGCACGTGGCCGCGGCGGCCGAGGGCGGCTGGGCGCGGGTCGTGGCGGTCGCCGACCGGCACCCCGACCGGGCGGCCCGGCTGGCGGCGCGGGCCGGGGCCACCCCGTACGCCGACCCGGCGCGGCTGCTGGACGACCCGGCCGTCGAGCTGGTGGTGCTCGCGGTGCCGCACGCCCACCACGCCGAGCTGGCCGTGCGGGCCGCGACCGGCGGGCGGCACGTCCTGGTCGAGAAGCCCATGGCCACCACGGTGCCCGACTGCGACGCGATGGTCGACGCCGCCCGGCGGGCCGGGGTGCTGCTGTGGGTGGGCCACCAGCAGCGCCAGTTCAGCCAGGTGCGGGCGGCCCGCGACCTGCTGCACGGCGGGGAGCTCGGGGCGCCGCTGCTCTACGCCGAGCGGCGCAGCCACGACTACGGGTGGGCCGAGGCGCCGGCCTGGTTCACCGATGCCGGGCTGGCCGGCGGCGGCATCGCGATGCTGGTCGGCCCGCACACCGTGGACCGGGCCAGCTGGCTGCTCGGCGGGCCGCCGGTGGCGGTGGCGGGCAGCACGGCCACGCCGCCGGGCTGGCGGGTGGAGACCGACGCGGCCGGCACGCTGTGGTGCGCCGACGCCCCGCCCGCGCACTTCGCGCTGCTCAACGACCGGGAGTTCTACCACGAGACCACCGTGGTGTGCGAGCGCGGCCGCCTGCGGATCACCTCGTCCGGGCTGACCGTCACCGGCCCCGACGGTGGGCGGCGGTGGGTGCTGGAGGTGGATCCCGACCGCGAGTACACGCTGTCCTTCGCCCGGCAGTACGAGGCGCTGGCCCGCACCTTGCGCGACGGTGCGCCACCGGCGGTGACCCCGGAGGAGGGCCGGGCCGTGGTGGCGGCGGTGTGCGGCCTCTACGCCTCGGCGGGCACCGGCGGCGGCCGGGTGGAGCTGGGCTGAGCCGCAGCGGGCGCCCGGCCGGTCGGTGCCTGGGCGGCCGGTCCGCGGTGACGGTAATCGCCCCCACCGACTTGCCGATATGCGGTACGGTCCCTGGCGCCGTCGACGCCGCGGTCGGTGCCCGGACCGGCGGCCATTCCACCCGCACCGTCGAAGGATCGTCGTGACCTATCCGAACCCACACTCCGCACCACCTCCGCAGCCCGGCCCGGGCGGGCCGGGTGCCGCCTGGGGCCAGCCGGCACCGCCCCCGGCGGGCGCCGCGTGGCCCGCGCCGGCCGGCATCGACCTCGGCGCCCTGCCCGCCGGCGCGGCGCCGCAGCGCCGCGGGCGCGGTCGGCTGATCGCGGTCATTGCGGGAGCCCTGGCGGTCCTGCTGCTCGGCGCCGGCGGCGCCTTCGCCGTGGCGCTGTGGAAGGGGTTCGGCCGGCAGCCGGAGAGCGCCGTGCCCGCCTCGACCGCCGCCTTCGCCCGGCTGGATCTCAGCCCCGGCCTGGGGCAGCTCACCAGGCTGGCCGCGCTGGCCGGCAAGTTCCCGGACGCCAAGTCGGTGACCAGTCCGGACGAGCTGCGCTACCAGCTGGTCAACGAGCTGGTCCCCGGCATGAGCCGGCAGGAGGTGGAGGGCTGGTTCGGCGACCGGCTCGGCGTCGGCCTGTGGCAGCACGCCTCGGCGCCGGTGGCCGTGATCGCGCTGGCCAGCGACGACGACGAGAAGGCCGGCGCCGCGCTGGCCAGGGCGCGGGCGGCGGCCGACGACGGCGAGCTGGGCTTCGTGGTCTCCGACGGCTACGCCCTGGTGGTCCGCGCCGACCGGGACGCCCAGGCGGCCGCCGACGCGGCGGCCCGCGCGGCCGAGGAGGAGTCGCTGGCCGACCAGGCCGCGTTCGCCGACGCCCTGGACAAGCTGCCGGACGGCCAGCTCGCCCTCGGCTGGGTCGACGCCGAGCGGGTGCGGCCGATGCTGGAGAAGGCCGCGGAGGCCGGCGGCGCCCGGGCCCGGGAGGCGTTCAGCCAGGCCCTGCCGCAGCTGCGCGGCCAGGTCGTGGTCGGCGCCCAGGCCACCGACGCCGGGTTCGAGGTGCGGGCGCGGGCCATCGGGCAGGCCGGGCTGACCGGCGCGACCGACGTGCGCCCGCAGCTTGAGGGGCTGCCGGCGGCGACCGGGGTGGGGCTGGCCCTGTCCGGCGGCGACCACCTGCGACAGGCCGTGGAGCAGGCCTTCCCGCTGCTGCCGCCCGAGGTGGCCAGCCCTCAGCTCAAGGACGCGCTGAAGAAGATCACCACGGTGAGTCTGGCGCTGGACCGGCTCGGCGGCGCGGTGCCGGGCGTGGCGCTGCTGATCCGCACGGCGGACGACGCCGCGGCCGAGGTGCTCACCGAGGCGGCCAAGCCGCTGGCCGGCTCGGGCTCGGTGCAGGTCACCCGCAAGGCCAACGGCGTGCAGGTGGCCACCGCCGGATACGTCGGGGGCGGCGGCCGCCTGGGCGACTCGGCCCGCTACCGGGAGGCGATGACCGGCATGCCGGACACCCTCTACCTCGCCGGCTACGCCGACGTGGAGAAGCTGCTCGCCGACGCGGAGGCGCCGGCGGACATGCGCCGCTCGCTGGGGCCGGTCAAGGCGGTGAGCCTCGGCGTCGGGCCGGACGGCGACGGCCACACCGTCCTCCTGCGGGTCCTCATTCCCTGACCCTGCGCACCTACGGCGGCGGGCGCCGCGGCGGGAACGCCGCGGCGCCCGCCGCGTCTCGTCCGGACCGCGGCGCCGCCGGGCCCGGCGTCGGACGGTGGGCTCAGCGTCGACCGGACGGTGCGCCCGGACCGCGGGCGCCATGACAGTCCTCAATGGATACGACCGGTCGTATGACGATCGGCGTATGAGCACCGTCACGTGGCTGCCCGGTGATCCCACCGGAAGACGGGGTTCGATGCGTGTCCGGGCGGGCGGGGCTCCTGCCTGCGCCGCCTCGTCCGTCCAGAAGGGTCGGTCGCGCAACGGCTGGTCCCTCAACGGCCGTCCGGGGCCGGATCCCGGGACTTTCGACCCTGACGGCCCCCACCGACGCGGCGCAGGGTGAGCGGCGGGGTCACCGCCCCGACCGCCGCGCTCACGGCACCACCCGTCCGCCACGGCACCGCGTGCCCGTCCGGCCGTGGGTGCCGCCGCGCGCCAGTCGAAAGGACCACCATGCTCGCCCTGTCCCGAGCACGCCCGCCCACGATCGGCGTCATCGCCGCGATGCTCCTCGCGCTGGCCGTGGCGACACCGGCCCAGGCGTCCGCGCCGCCGCGCGCCGCCGGCACCGGGGCCACCCCGGTCACCTTCTACGTCACCCTCAAGGGCACGCCGGACCTCGGCGCCGCGCAGGCGGCGGTCCGGCGCGCCGACCGCACCCGGGCCGTCTACCAGGCCAAGAAGAGCCACGCCGAGCGCGCCCAGGCCAAGGTCCGCACCCTGCTCGCCGAGCGCGGGGTGCCCTTCACCCCCTACTGGATCGCCAACGCCATCAAGGTCGAGGGCACCAAGAAGCTGATGGCCGAGCTGGCCCGCCGCCCGGACGTGGCCCAGGTCCTGCCGGATCGCCGCTACCGGCTGGTCGAGCCCGACCGGCGCGCGCCGCGCGCCGGAGTCCGGGCCGTCGAGTGGAACGTCGACCGGATCGGCGCACCGCAGGTGTGGAGCGAGTACGGCGCCCGGGGCCAGGGGATCGTGGTCGGCACGATCGACACCGGGGCGCAGTACGACCACCCGGCCATCGCGCGGCAGTACCGCGGCTACGAGGCCGGCTCCGGCACCCGGCACCACAGCTACAGCTGGTACGACCCGTCCGGGGTCTGCGGCGTGCCGTCCCAGGTGCCCTGCGACAACGTCGGCCACGGCACGCACGTGCTGGGCACGATCGTCGGCGACGACGGCCGGGGCAACCAGACCGGGGTGGCGCCCGACGCCCGGTGGATCGCGGCCAAGGGGTGCGAGACCAACGACTGCTCGCTGGGCAACCTGCTGGCCGCCGGCCAGTGGATGGTGGCCCCGACCGACCTGGGCGGCAGGGACCCGCGGCCGGACCTGGCGCCACACGTGGTGAACAACTCCTGGGGCGCCAGCTCGCCCGGTGACCCGTTCTACCGGCAGATCGTCGACACCTGGGTCGCGGCCGGGATCTTCCCGGTGTTCGCCGCCGGCAACGCCGGCCCGGCCTGCGGCACGGTGAACTCGCCGGCCGACTACGACGCCTCGTACGCGGTCGGCTCCTTCGACAGCGGCGGCGCCATCGCCGGCGACTCCGGTCGCGGCCCGGGCGGCTTCGCCGGCGAGACCAAGCCCGACATCGCGGCTCCCGGGGTGGGCATCCGGTCCAGCGTGCCCGGCGGCGGGTACGAGTCGTGGAGCGGCACGTCCATGGCCACGCCGCACGTGACCGGCACAGTGGCGCTGCTCTGGTCGGCCGCGCCCGCCCTGGTCGCCGCCGTGCCGGACACCCGCGGCGTGCTCGACCTGACGGCCGCGGACACCGCGGACGACCAGTGCGGCGGCACACCCGAGAACAACAACGTGTGGGGCGAGGGCCGGCTGGACGCCTACCAGGCGGTCACCCGGGCGCCGCGCGGCCCGACCGGCGCGCTGCAGGGCACTGTCCGCTTCCAGGGCGTGCCGCTGCCCCCGGGCCAGGCCGAGATCCGCGCGGACGGCCCGGTGCGACGCACCGCGTACACCGAGGCCGACGGCCGGTACGCGCTGCGCAACCTGCCGGTCGGCGAGTACACCGTGACGGTGCGGGTGTTCGGCTACCGCACCGAGCGGGCCACGGTGACGATCACCGAGGGCGGCACCGCGACCCGTGACTTCGACCTGACCATGGCGCCGCGGCACACGGTCTCGGGCCACGTGCGCGACGACCGCGGGGCGCCGGTGGCCGGGGCGGAGGTGACGGTGCCCGACACCCCGCTGCCGCCGGCGCGGACCGGCCCGGACGGCCGGTACGCGATCGGCGAGGTGCCGGAGGCCGAGTGGGACCTGCTGGCCCGACGGCCCGGCTGCCTGCTGCCCGAGAGCCGGCACGTGGCGGTGGACGGCGACGAGACGGTCGACTTCGTCCTCGACCGCAAGTCCGACACGTTCGGCCACCGCTGCGAGACCGTCGCGCCGGCCTGGGCCGACACCGACACCGCGGTGCCGTTGCAGGGCGACGAGAGCAGTGTGTCGGTGCCGCTGCCCTTCCCGGTGAGCCTGTACGAGCGGCACCACCGGTCGGTCAACGTGCACTCCAACGGCTACCTGAGCTTCACCTCCGCCGTGCCCAACCTGAGCAACGTGCCGATCCCCAGCCGGGACGACCCGAACGCCGCGATCTACCCGTTCTGGGACGACCTCGTGGTCGACGGGCAGTCCAGCGTGCGCTCCGGGCTCGCCGGCGCGGCGCCGGACCGCCGGTTCGTGGTCGAGTGGCGCGACGTGGCGATCTTCGGCACGGAGCTGCGGGTCAGCTTCCAGGTGGTGCTGTACGAGAATGGCCGGATCCTCATGCAGTACCGGGACCTCGACCAGGACGCGCTGGAGCGCGGCGGCTCGGCCACGGTCGGCATCGAGAACGACGCCGGCACGGTGGCGCTCCAATACTCCTACCACGAGCCGGTGCTGGACAACGACACCGCCATCCTGCTGCGGGTGCCCGGTACCGGAATGGTCCGGGGCGTGGTGACCGACGCGAACGACCACGAGCCGGTCGCCCGCGCCACCGTCACGGTGCGTCAGGACGGTCAGCCGGACCGGACGGTGACCACCGACGCCGCCGGCGGCTACCAGGTCCGGGTCGGGGTCGGTGCCGCGCGCCTGGTGGTGGAGAAGCAGCACTACGTCGCCGCGGAGGCCGACGTGGTCGTCGACCGCGAGGACGCGGTGGTCGAGCGCGACTTCACCCTGCGCACCGGCCGGGTGACGGTCGACCCCGAGCGGCTGGAGCTGGTGGTGCCCGCCGGCCAGAGCCGCCAGCGGCAGCTGCGTCTGTCCAACACCGGCAGCGCCCCGGCGGCGTGGGAGATCCGCGAGGGCGGCGGCGGCGCGCTGCGCCCGGCCGCACCGCTGCCGCCCGGCCAGCGCACGTCGGGCTTCCGACCCGGCGCCCGGGACAGCCGCGGCGTGCGGGCACCGGCGGCCGCCGCCGCGGCGCGCGCCGCGGCCCGCGGCGCGGCCCCAGGCGAGGTGCTCGCCTCCTGGCCGACCACCGGGCTGCAGCTGGGCTGGGGGATCGGCTACGAGTCGGGCAACGTGTGGGTCTCCGACGCGATGGGCCGGCGCAATGCCAGCTACACGCCGGACGGCGCGCCGCGGCCGGAGAACTGGCCGGCGTCGTGGTCGGCCGACTGGGCGGCGGACATGGCGTACGTGCCCGGCCGCGGCCTGATGTGCCAGGTGAACGTCGGCGGGGACCACGGCGTGCACTGCTGGGACCCGCGGACCGGGAACGTGATGGAGAGCATCACCGGCAGCTTCGCCTGGACCGCGGCCTCGCAGCGGGGCCTGGCCTACCGGGCCGACGACGACACCTTCTACATCGGAGGGTGGAACGAGGGTGTCATCTACCACATCAAGGGCCTGTCCCACCCGGACCGCGGCGCGGTGATCGGCCGGTGCTCGCCGGCGGACGGCGCCATCTCCGGCCTGGCCTACAACGACGCCTTCCAGCGGCTGTGGGTGGCCACCAACAGTGACCGGGACCTGATGTACGCGGTCAACCCGGACACCTGCGAGACGACCGACACCCTGGCGCCGCCGGACCGGCAGCCCTTCACCGCGGGCGGCCTGGAGACCGACCCCACGGGCAACCTGTGGGCCATCTCCCAGGGCAGCCCGTCCACGGCGTACCTGATCGACAGCGGGATGCCGAACTACACCGACGTGCCGTGGCTCACGGTCACCCCGGCCGCCGGCACCCTGGCGCCGGGGCAGGAGGCCACGCTCACCGTGACCGTGGACACCACGGGGCTGAGCCCCGGGCTGCACAGCGCCACGGTGTTCCTGCTCAGCCAGAGCGGGCGCCGGCCGACCATCGCGGTGCCGGTGCGGGTCGTGGTGCCGGCCTACCAGAAGGGCGTCAACGCAGGCGGCGGGGCGCACCGGGATGCCGACGCCGACCAGTGGGTGCCCGACCAGGCGTACACGGCGGGCGGGTTCGGCTACCTGGCCAACCAGTCGCGGGTGGTGAGCACGCGGCGCGCCATCGCCGGCACCGCCGAGCAGCCGCTCTACCAGACCCTGCGCCAGGGCGCGTACGAGTACCGCTTCGACGGCGTGCCCAACGGCGTGTACGAGATCGAGCTGAGGTTCGCCGAGCTGCAGAACCGGCGACCGGACACCCGGGTCTTCGACGTGATCGCGGAGGGACAGCTCCTGGTGCCGGCGCTGGACGTGGCCGGCGAGGTGGGCACGTTCACCGCGCTGGACACCCGGCTGACCGTCCGGGTCACCGACGGGCAGCTCAACGTCCGGCTGGTCGACCGTCGGGGCGGCACCATCGTCAACGCCATCCGGGTCACCCATCGGCCGGACCGGACCGGCTGACGCGGACGCGGCCGGGCCCCGGGGGGACCGGGCCGGGCGTCGGGCCGCGCCAACCGGCGCGGCGCCCGGTCCGCCGGCGCCCGCCCCGGCCGGCGGCGGCCGGCGGCGGGTCTCCCGCCGCCGGCCGCCGCGGGCCACTCCGGGTGGAACGCGCGGTCAGCCGACGCTGAACACCACGTTGTCCAGGGCGCCGTGGAACTGGTCGTTGCTGGTGCCGGTGCCGCGGGCGCCGATGCTGACCTTGACGGTGTTGGCCACGTGCATGGCGGCCGACTCCGGGGCGTTGACCGGCGTGGCGTTGTCCACGCTGATGCTCAGCGTGGCCCCGCGCCGCTTGCAGCTGAGGAACTTCCACCCCGTGTCGGCGACCGACGTCGGCCAGGTGGCCATGGCCGAGACCAGGACCCCGTCGCGCAGGCCGCCGATCCGGCAGCTCGGCCTGCCGTTCTCCACCTGCAGCTTCCACTGGCCCTCGGGCGTGGCGAACAGTCCCTTCTGGACGATGTTGGCGCTGGACAGCTCGGCCGAGGAGATCTTCACCAGCGCGGTGATGGTGAAGTCCGCGGTGCCGGGATTGAGGTGCGCGGCGTGGGGGACCTCCAGCACCGCCTTGCCGGCGCCGGCGGCCGGGAACTTCACCGCCGGGCTGGTGGTGCCGCCGGTGGGCCGGGTCACCCGAGCGATCTCCCCGGGCGCCGCCACCTGGATGCAGGCGTTGTCGGCGGCGCCGGCCGCGTCGGCGAAACAGCCCGTGCTCCACGGGCCGGGCTCGGCCTGGCCGCCCGGCGGCGCGTCGAAGGTGAGCCGGAGCTGCTCCACGGCGGCGGCCTGCGCGGCCGGCGCGCCGGTGAGCAGGGCGCCGAGCACCGCGAGGGCGATCGCGGGCAGCGTGACGCCGGGCAGCATGAAGCGACGTCTCATCGAAAATCCTCCCCGTATTGCCCGGCGACGTATGGCGGCCGGGCGCACGTCGGCGCCGGTACGGCGCCGTGGCTGCCGGAAGGATAGTTGTCCGTCGATCAGCCTGCCAAGGGGGCGCCGGCCGCCTCCCGCCCGCGGGTGGGGCGCCTCGCGTCCGCGGGTCGGCCGCCGCCCGGGCGGGTCCGTCCCCCGGGCGGGGA
>DATMJT010000591.1:0-2407 GCA_035553735.1 Pilimelia sp. | reverse complement strand
ATGTCGCCCTGGTCGTCGACCCGCACCGGCAGCCCGTAGCCGTCGTCGTTGGGGTCCTGCAGGTCGTCGAAGACGGTCACCACCCGGGTGCGCCGCAGCCCGCCGGGCAGCGCGGGCGCGGTGGTGCGGGTCTCGGCGGTCTCCGTGCCCAGCAGGTACGCCTTCGCCCCGTCGGCGGCCGTGGCGGTGGCCGACGACAGCCACGGCGTGTTCACCGTGCCCGTGACCACCCCGCCGGCGGTGCCGTTGTAGGTGATCTGCTCGCGCAGGAACCCGGCGTACCGGTCGTGGTCGTTGATCCCGTCCACGGTGACCTGGCGGGTGCCGCCGCCGGGCAGGTGGTCGCCGTGCATGCCGCGGAAGTACCGGTAGCGCACCTTCGACTGGCTGCCCGGGTCACCGGTGAGCACGTCCACGCTGTCGTAGCCGCGGAACTCGCCCCAGGTGCGGTACTTGGCCGGCACCAGGTCGTTGTCGTCGTAGTGCCACGCCGGGGTGGAGCCGTAGGCGTAGGTGGTGACCACCATCGGGTCGGCCGGGTCGTTGGCGCCGGTGTAGCGGTCGGGGTCGGCCACCACGGTGGCGACCCGGTACTTGTGGAAGTACTCCAGGACCGGGTTGGCGTAGCCTTCCGGGGTCCAGTACACCGGCATGCACCGGCGGGTGTTGGAGTGCGGCGCCGAGGGCAGGTTCGACGGCGTGCAGTCGCGCGCGTCGTAGTTCACCGTGATCCGCGCCCCGGCCTCGGTGTCGATCCACGAGATCCGGTACCGGTGCATCGCCGGCCCCAGGTCACCCGCAGCGTCCACCCGGTTGGCCAGCTGCACCCCGGTGAACGTCACCGTCGGCAGGGTCACCGTCCCGCCGCGCAGCCCGCGGTGCTCGATCGAGTTGAGCCACAGCACCGGCTTGCTGTAGCCGTCGCCCGGCGACGGGAACGTGTGCACCAGCGTCCACGAGTCCACGCTGTCGTAGCCGGTGCCGTTCCACACCTTCGTGGCCACCTGGGTCAACCGCTTGCGGGTGAAGAACGCCGGCGACAGCGCGTCGGGGCAGGAGCTGGTCGAGTCGCAGATCAGGTCGGCCGGCACGTCCGGCCAGTTGCTCGCGGTGCTGCCGTTCAGCGTGGAGCAGTTGGTCAGGCACCGCTCCGCCACGGTGAAGTCGACCCGGGCCGGCGCGGTCGTCGACGCCTCGGTGCCGGCCCGCTGGCCGTACTCCACCCGCACCAGGTAGCCGCCCCGGTCGTACGCCGACGTCGCCTGGTTCAGGTTGCGCCCGTACCGGTTGGTCTCCTTGGCGTAGACGTACGTCATGGTGTTGCCGCGGGGGTCCACGACATAGTCGAGGTTCCACCGCCACGCCTGCATACAGTGCGCCGAGGCGAAGCTGGCGTGGTAGCACGGATCGCTGGAGTGGTTGCCGAACACCGGCACCGTCCACGCCGACCCCAGGTTGAGCGGATCCGCCGCCGAACGCTTCTCCCGGCCGAAGAAGTACTGCGTGCCGTCGGTGGTGGTCAGCTTCCAGTACTCGGTGTCGTTGTCACCGTTCCACCCCCCGTGCAGCCGCTCGATCCGCGACCCGTCGTCGTCCTTCAGCCGCCACTTGCCCGTGCCGGCGTCCTTCACCAGCTCCGACGCCGTGCCGTTGACCGACAACGTCGCGTTGTCGGTCTTCCAGCACAGGTCACCGGTCTTGTGGCTGACGTTGTTGGCCCCCGACGTGGCGTCGTCGGCGCAGGAGGCGTACTTGCGCTCCACGTAGCCCGGCCACATCTCCCACCCGTCGCCGATCCACGACGTCTGGTTGTTGGTCGAGGCGACCCGCCCGTCCACCGACCCCGACGAGTAGGACAGCGCCAACGACGGCGCCGGGCCGCCCACCGACGGCGGCACCCGCAACGGGTACGACCAGGAGAACGTGCCGGTCTGCGCCGACACCTGCCACGTCGCCGACGCCGACAACGGGGTGGCCGACCAGTCGCCCGTCGGCCCGGACGGCGCGGCGGCCAGGGCGAACAGCTGCGCGGAGTCGGACGGCGCACCGGCACCGGACGCCGGTCCCGGCGAGGCGGCGGCCAGCGCCACGACCGCGGACACCGTGCCGGCCCGGACGTCGTTGGTCGACTTCACCGGCGTCGCGGTCCGACACGCGGGCCGCTCCGGTGTGGTGGCGGCGCAGGCGGGCAGCCGCACCAGGCGCAGCCGGGACGCCCAGTCGCCGCCGTACGCCCCGGCGAAGGCCGAGTAGTCCAGCTCCAGCCGCACCGGCCCCGCGCCGCCCTGCGGCCGCACGCGCAGCAGCACGCCGTCGACGCCGGCGGCCCGCGCCGGTGCGCCCCGGTGGCCTGCCCGTGCGGCTGGCGCGCGCCGGTGCGCCGACCGCCGGCTCGCCGCCGCTGACG
>DATMJT010000590.1:0-12572 GCA_035553735.1 Pilimelia sp. | reverse complement strand
ACGGCGCCATGGTGGCCAACCAGCCGATCGGTGCGCCGTCGTGGTTCCCGTGCAACGACCACCCGGCGGACAAGGCCCGCTACCGGACCTCGGTCACCACGGCCGCGCCGCTGACGGTCCTCGCGCACGGTCAGCTGGTGTCCTACCGGGCCGGTGCCGGAACCGGCACCTGGGTGTACGAGCAGCCGGTACCCACACCCACGTACCTGGCCACGGTGCAGATCGGCCGTTACCAACGGCTGCGGACCCGGGCCGGCGACGTACCGG
Source organism: Pilimelia sp. (assembly GCA_035553735.1). Taxonomy (GTDB): domain Bacteria; phylum Actinomycetota; class Actinomycetes; order Mycobacteriales; family Micromonosporaceae; genus DATMJT01. The sequence goes on along the minus strand of DATMJT010000590.1, from coordinate 12,305 downwards.
TGCTCGCGGCGGTCCCGCGCGCGCTGATCGGGGACTATCACCTCGACTTCGCCCGTCAGCCACAGATGTTGGCGGCGTTCACCCACTTCTTCGGGCCGTACCCGTTTCCCGACTACTCCGTGGTCGTGGTGGACGAGGAGCTGGAGGTGCCGATCGAGGCGCAGGGCCTGTCCGTGTTCGGACGGAACCACCTCGACGGCCGGCGGGGCCATGAACGCCTGATCGCGCACGAGTTGGCGCACCAGTGGTTCGGCAACAGCGTCACGCCCGGGGACTGGCGCGACATCTGGTTGAACGAGGGCTTCGCCAGCTACGCGGAGTGGCTGTGGTCGGAGGCGTCCGGTGGGCCGCCGGCCGGACACCACGCCCTCCGCTGGCACGCGCGGCTGGCGGCGCAGCCGCAGGATCTCGTGCTGGCCGACCCGGGGGTGCGCCGGATGTTCGACGACCGGGTCTACCGTCGCGGGGCCCTGACCCTGCACGCGCTGCGGACCGTGCTCGGTGATGTCGCCTTCTTCTCGCTGTTGCGGGCGTGGACGGCCGAGTACCGGCACGGCAGCGCGGGCACGGCGGACTTCGTGGGCCTGGCCCAGCGGCACACGCCCGTACCGCTGGGCGAGCTGTTCGGGAGCTGGCTCCACTCGGCGCGGCTGCCGGCGCTACCGACGCCCGGGGAGAGTCGATGAACCCCTGACTGCGGCGCGAGGAGCCCGCCAGCATCCGCGGCGCCCGTGCCGACCACGCCTCGCCGCCGGCTCCACGGGCCCCAGGCCGGCGGTGCGGGCAACGGCGCGGTCAACAGTCCCAGGGTGGTCCGCAGAGTGCGTGGAAGTCGAACGTCGCGGTGCGCGTGACATACCACCCGGTGGCGACGATCGTGAGCGAGTAGACGTTCGTCGGGGTGCTGGGCGCGGTGGTCACATAGAGCCGGGCGGAGCCGCCGGAGGTGACCGACGGCGGGGAGAAGTAGTAGGTCGCGCCGTGAGGCAGGCCGCGCACCGAGAAGGTGACCCTCTGCGCGGGCCACGTCGTGGTGGTGGTGATCGCGTCGGTCAGGACTGCCTGGTAGCCGATCGTGCCCTGTCCGCTGCTGGGAGAGACCCGCAGGCTGAAGTCGGGTGTCGCGGTCGTCATGGCGGCCCGACCGGGTGCCGCGATCGATACCACCAGCAGCATCGCGCAGGTCGTGCTGATAAAGGCTCGGCGCACCGAGCGCAAGATTCCCATTGCGATCCTCCATCGACGGAGTCCACATTGTGCAGCCAACGGTAGACCTGCGCGGCGTCGTGGACAAGAGGCGCACCGAGCGAGGGCGTGGGTGCGATCCGGTCGGCCGACGTGCCCTTCGCGCTCTGCGCATCCGGGGAGTTGGCGCGCCGCAGGTGTCGGCCGGCACCCCACCACGACGTCGCGAAACCGTCGGACGATGAGTCGGGCGCCGCCGCCCCAGGAGGCGCAGAGATCGAGGAAAGCACACAGATCGGGGAGCATGTCCGGCGGTGACTACCGCATGGCCAGGCATGTCGGCGGCCGATCAGAGGACGGCCAGACGTACGGTAGGTCCTCGGGCACCGGGGCGAACCGCGGGCCGTAGTGTCCGGGGTCCTTGCGCAGCAGTGCCGTCCGGTGGCTCAGGTGCAGTCGCGGGTCGCCCAGCCAAGGGGGCAGGTCCCGGGTAGCGGCGAGCTCCGGCTGCCCGCGTACCGGCGACACGCCGCACCGGCCCTGCAGCTCCGTTGTGAGTGACGTGGCGCAGGTGTCCGCGTGGCCGCGTGCGCTCCACATCCGGCAGATTTCCAGCCCGTACCGGACCAGGGCCTCCTCGTACCCGGCCCACATCTTGACCGCGGGGTGGTGCCGCCAGCCGTATCCGGGCACCGTCAGGCCGCGCAGGATCTGCAGCGCCTCGACGCGTTGCTTGCCCAGCCGGCGGGGGTCGAGCGCGGCGGCCGTCGCCGCGAAGTCCGGGTAGGGCAGGAAGGTCTGCACGCCCTTGGCGTACCCGTCCCGCGCCTGCCTAACCCGACCCGTGCTGCCGGGGCTCGGCGAGTCCTGCCCGGACGCGTGGTACCCGCCCGGATGGGTGGTTGCGAGGCACCCGGCGGACCGTCGGCGGCGGTGAGGAGCTGCGCCGACCACGAGGCCAGCTCATGATGCCAGGAGATCCAGCAGGAAGCCGGGTATGAACAGCGCCACCGCCAACCAGCGCAGCCCGTGAAACGGTCGTGACGTGCCGATGAGCCACACCGCGAGACGGCGGGCCGTGAGGGTCGGCACCTCCCGGAGCCAGATCATCGGTGCGCCCAGGCGCCAGCCAGTAGGCGCCGCGGCGAGCGACATCACCGTCATGAGGATCATGCTCAACAGCAGGAGGACCGCGGTACGACCGACCGACTCCTCCTTACTGGCCATCGCCATGGCCCCCACCCCGCCGACGCCTGCGACCATCCCCGGAATCATCGCTCTCCTGCGCTTCCGGCGCGCCATCTCGATCAGCCTCCGCTGCTCGGGCGACCATCGCGTCTCCAGGAAGCGTGCCACCGCGGTGTTGACGAAGCGACCCTGGTCGGTGCAGACGTAGTCGGGGTGATGCGCGCCCGGTGAGCACCGATGCCGGGACGCGAGGGCCCCGAGAGTCGTCGCCCGGAACGCCGCGTACTCCTCCTCGGTGAAGGGCACCGTCGGTCCGAAGCTGGCGGGGGCGTGATTGACGTACCAGCTGGCAACGGCCGCATCGTTCGCGCACTCCGCCCGGACGAGGCTCAGCGTCACCTCCTCGCGTACGTCGTCGAGCTCGAACATCCGGCGTGCGGCCCGAGCCCGGCTGCGTAGCTCGTTGATTCGCTCCTGAGCCCGCGTGACGCTGTCGCGGAGCTTCTTCTCGTCCAGGAGATCAAGTACCACGGCCAGGCCGGCGAAGAACTGGAACGCCTTACCCCACCGGCCCAGCGCGAGCACCGAGAGCCCAGCGAGTTGGCACTGGTCGACCTGGTTTCCTGCCCACCAGGCCGCCCACAGGTCGGCGCACTCCACCACAGTTCGCCCCTCCCACGGACACGCCGGCCGTGACCGGCACGTGACGATTGTGGGGGAGCGCGGCAACGTGGCCGCTGGCCGGTCGGCTTGGCGTGGGCAACATCTGCGCGGTCAAGTCGATCGGCCGGGGTCCACTCCGCCGCTCGTCCCGGAGTCATCAGCACCCTGCGGCGACACCTCCTCACCGGCCGGCGGTGGACCGCCGCGCCGTCGCATTCACGGCTACTGACGACTCGGCCACCCGGAGCCGACCTCACCGCGCGATGGGACGGCCAGGTCCGCCCGAGCTCGTGATCGCCCGAGCACTCTTGGCGTCGCCGCGGACCGGCGGTATCGTATTAGTAATCGTATACGATCTGGTCGGTGGCGAGGGGGTGGCGACATGGCGGCGACGGTGCCGGCCGAGGAGGACGCCCGGGACGCGGTGACGCGCGAGCGGGGGCACCGCCCGGGGAAGGTGGTCGCGGTCCACCTCAACTACCCGTCCCGGGCGGCGCAGCGCGGGCGTACGCCGGCCGCCGCGTCCTACTTCCTCAAGCCCTCCAGCTCGCTGTGCGGCAGCGGGGTCGTCGCGCGACCGCGCGGCACCGAGCTGCTCGCGTTCGAGGGCGAGATCGCCCTGGTGATCGGCGCGGCGGCGCGCCACGTGCGCCCGGCGGACGGCTGGGCCCACGTCGGCTGGGTGACGGCCGCGAACGACCTCGGCCTGCACGACCTGCGCGCCGCGGACCGGGGCTCGAACGTGCGGGCCAAGGGCGGCGACGGCTACACCCCGCTCGGCCCGAGGCTGCTGCCCGCGGCGGAGCTGGACCCGGCCGCCCTGACGGTGCGGACCTGGCTGGACGGCGCGCTCGTGCAGGAGGACACCAGCGCCGCGCTGCTGTTCGACTTCGGCCACCTCGTCGCCGACCTGTCCCGGATGCTGACCCTCGAACCGGGCGACGTCATCCTCACCGGCACGCCGGCCGGCGCCTCGGTCGCCCGGCCCGGCCAGGTCGTCGAGGTCGAGGTCGCCGACGCCGCCGGCCGGCACCGCACCGGCCGGCTGCGCACCCGCGTGGTCGAGGGGCCGGAGCTGGGGCCCTGGGGGTCGCCGCCGCACGTCGACGACGCGGTGCGCGCCGACGCCTGGGGTCGGTCCCCGGCCGAGCCGGGTACCGCGCCGGGCCTGGACGACGAGCTGCGCGCCCGGCTGGCCCGGGTCGCGGTCGCCACGCTGTCGGTGCAGCTGCGCCGGCGCGGCTACGACGACGCCAGCATCGACGGAGTGCGCCCGCTGGTGCCCGGCCGCCGGCTGGTCGGCGTCGCCCGCACGCTGCGCTTCGTCCCGCACCGCCCGGACCTGTTCGCCAGCCACGGCGGCGGCCACAACGCCCAGAAGCGCGCCGTGGACACCCTGGCCGCCGGTGAGGTGCTGGTGATGGAGGCGCGGCGGGACGCCACGGCGGGCACCCTCGGGGACATTCTGGCCCTGCGCGCGCAGGCCCGCGGGGCGGCCGGCATCGTCACCGACGGCGCCGCCCGCGACGCCGCGGCGGTCGCCGCCGTCGGCCTGCCGGTCTACGCCGCCGGTGCCCACCCGGCGGTGCTGGGGCGCCGGCACGTGCCCTGGGAGACCGACGTGACCGTTGCGTGCGGCGGCGCCACCGTCCAGGTGGGGGACGTGGTCGTGGGCGACGACGACGGCGTGGTGGTGATCCCGCCGGCCCTGGTGGCCGAGGTCCTGGCCGACGCCGAGCGGCAGGAGCGCGAGGAGGCCTGGATCGCCGAGCGGGTCCGCGAGGGCGCGGGCCTCGACGGTCTCTACCCGCTCGCGGGGCACTGGCGGGCCCGCTACGACGACGACCGGCAGGCCGGCGACGACCGGCGGGCCGAAAGCGCCCCGGGGGCCGAAAGCGACCGGCGGGCCAAGGGCGAACGGCAGGCCCCGAGCGAACGGCAGGCCCCGAGCGAACGGCGGAACCAGGACGAGCACCGGAAGGGACCAGCATGAGATTCCGCGCCAACCCCGCCCAGATCACCGGCTCCATCGCCCCGCTGGTCACGCCGTTCACCGCCGCCGGCGACGTCGACCACGACGGGCTGCGCACGCTGGTGCGCTGGCAGCTCGCGCACGGCTCGCACGGCATCTCCATCGGCGGCTCCACCGGGGAGCCGTCGGCCCAGTCCGTGGCCGAGCGCGCCGCCGCCATCCGGACCGTCGCGGCGGCCGTCGACGACCGGGTGCCGTTCCTGCCCGGCACGGGCTCGGCCAAGCTGGACGAGACCCTCGAGCTGACCGCCGTCGCCGCGGACGCCGGCGCCGACGCCGTGCTGGTCATCACGCCGTACTACGCCCGCCCGACCCAGGAGGCGCTGTACGCCTGGTACGCCACCGTCGCCCGCGAGTTCCCGGACCTGCCGATCGTGGCCTACAACGTCCCGTCGCGCACCGCCGTGGAGATCGCCCCGGAGACCGTCGGGCGGCTGTTCCGAGACCTCGACAACTTCGTCGGGATCAAGGAGACGACCAGGGACTTCGAGCACTTCTCGCGGGTGCTGCACGCCGCCGGGCCGGAGCTGCTGGTGTGGTCCGGCATCGAGCTGCTGTGCCTGCCGGTGCTGCCGCTCGGCGGCGCGGGGTTCGTCTCGGCGCTGGCCAACATCGCCCCGGCGGCCGTCGCGGAGATGTACCAGGCCGCGGTCGACGGCGACGCCCACCGCGCCCGCGAGATCCACTACGGGGTGCACCCCCTGGTGGACGCCCTGTTCGTCGAGACCAACCCGGCGCCGGCCAAGTGGCTGCTCAAGCAGCGCGGGCTGCTCGCCAGCGACCACGTCCGCGCCCCGCTGATCCCGCTCACCGAGGCCGGTCAGGCCAGGGTCCGGACGCTCGTCGCGGCCGGCGAGCGGTACCTGACCCCGACCGACCTCCCCACCGCCGCGAGGTGACCGCATGAGCACACACCCGACCACCGACACGCCGCGCGGCGAAGCCGCCGGCAGCGGCGCCGGACCCGCCGGCCCCGGCCCCGGGTCCGGCGGCATCGGAACCGGGCCAGGCGGCAGCGGAACCGGGCCAGGCGCCGCCCGCCGGGGGCCCGACGGCCTGCCGGCGCACCTTCAGCACTTCATCGACGGCCGGCTGCGGGACTCGGCGGCCGGCGGCGTCTTCGAGGTGCTGGACCCGGTGTCCAACCAGGTCTACGCCACCGCCGCGGCCGGGCAGGCCGAGGACGTCGACGCCGCGGTCGCCGCGGCCGCGCGCGCCTTCGCCGAGGGGCCCTGGCCGCGGATGGCCGCCCGCGCCCGGGCGAGGGTGCTCAACCGGGTCGCGGACCTGGTGGAGGCGCGCGACGCCCGGCTGGCCGAGCTGGAGACCTTCGACACGGGCCTGCCCATCACCCAGGCGCTCGGGCAGGCGCAGCGCGCCGCGGAGAACTTCCGGTTCTTCGCCGACGTCATCGTCGCGCAGGCCGACCACGCGTACCAGGTGCCCGGGAGGCAGCTCAACTACGTCAACCGCAGGCCGGTCGGCGTGGCCGGGCTGATCACGCCCTGGAACACGCCGTTCATGCTGGAGTCCTGGAAGCTGGCCCCGGCGCTCGCCGCCGGCTGCACCGTGGTGCTCAAGCCCGCGGAGTTCACCCCGCTGTCGGCCAGCCTGTGGGCCGAGATCTTCACCGAGGCGGGCCTGCCCGAGGGGGTGTTCAACCTCGTGCACGGTATCGGGGAGGAGGCCGGCGCCGCGCTGGTGGCGCACCCCGGCACCCGCCTCATCTCGTTCACCGGGGAGACGACCACCGGGCAGATCATCTTCCGGGAGGCGGCGACCCACCTGAAGGGCCTGTCCATGGAGCTGGGCGGCAAGTCGCCGGTGGTCGTGTTCGCCGACGCCGACCTGGACTCCGCGATCGACTCCGCGCTGTTCGGCGTGTTCTCGCTCAACGGCGAGCGGTGCACCGCCGGCTCGCGCATCCTGGTCCAGCGCGAGGTCTACGACGGCTTCGTGGAGCGGTTCGCCGCCCGCGCCCGCGACATCGTGGTCGGTGACCCGGCCGACCCCCGCACCGAGGTGGGCGCGCTGGTCCACCCCGAGCACTACGCCCGGGTCATGGACTACGTCGAGATCGGCAGGGGGGAGGGCCGTCTGGTCGCCGGCGGCGCCCGGCCGCCCCACCTGCCCGAGGGCAACTACCTCGCGCCCACCGTGTTCGCCGATGTGCCGCCCACCGCCCGCATCTTCCAGGAGGAGATCTTCGGCCCGGTGGTGGCGATCACCCCGTTCGCCGACGAGGACGAGGCGCTGCGCCTGGCCAACGGCGTCCGGTACGGGCTGGCCGCGTACGTGTGGACCGCCGACCTCACCCGCGGGCACCGGATGGCGCACGCCATCGAGGCGGGGATGGTATGGCTGAACTCGCACAACGTGCGCGACCTGCGCACCCCGTTCGGCGGGGTGAAGGCGTCCGGCCTGGGCCACGAGGGCGGGCACCGCTCCATCGACTTCTACACCGAGGAGCAGGCGGTGCATGTGACCCTGGGACCGGTGCACCCGCCGCGGTTCGGCGCCCGCGCCGCCCGCGCGGCGGACTCCTGAGCCGTCGCGGGGAACCACAGCCGTGGCGGGACGGGACCGCAGCCGTCGCGTGGGCGGGACCGTCGGCGGGCCGACCGACCGGATTGCGGCGGGCGGCCGGGTCGACTAGCTTTCGGGTACGCCATCGAGCCGGAAGGAGGTCGCAAACAGTGTCCGATGTTCTGCGCCCCGTCCGCGTGCCGGCGTTCCCGCGGGTCTGACCGGGGCGTTCAGCCCCGGAGGATCCAACCTATGACCGATCTGGTCGTCCGTCCGCTTGTCGCGGGCGAGGAGAGCCTGTTCGACTCCATGCCTGATCCGCTGCCTCGGCTGCGCCAGGCCAGCTACGCCGACGGGATCGCCGGCGGCGGGTACCGGCCCGAGCGCACCTGGGTCGCCCTGCGGTCCGGCCGCGTGGTGGCCCGGGCCGCCTGGCTGCTGCCGCCGGGTGCCGTCGGCGCGCCGTGGCTGGAGCGCTTCGACCTGGATGCCGAGCCGGCGGTGGGCGCCGCGCTGCTGCGCGCCGCCCACGAGGCCCTCGGCGGTCCCCGGGAGTACCACGCCACGGCGCCGGCGTACTGGCGGCGTCAGCCCGAGGTGCGGGCCGTGGTCGAGCGGCACATGGCCGCGGCGCGGCTCGCCGGCTTGGTCCAGCGCGGAGAGCGGGTGCGGTGCTCCTGGACGGGCGCGCCGCTGCCGGCGTCCACCGGGCGGTACGTCTTTCGCCCGGCCGCGGACGAGGCGGAGATCAACGCCCTGGTGGCCCGCATCGCGGACCCGGACGTGCTGACCGGCGTCGAGATCGCCCGGGCGGTCGGTGGCGTGGACCTGGCCGCCGACCCGCTGGCCTGGCTGACCGGTCCGGCCGGGAACTGGCGCGTCGCGTCAGCCGCCGGGCGGCCCGTGGGCCTGGCCGGACTCGCCGGGGACGCCTGCTTCCCGCTGGTCGCCTACCTCGGCGTGCTCGACGAGGCCGTCCGGGGCCAGCTGATGGCCGACGCGGTCCGGGCGTTGGCCGTCGGCGGCGCCCGGGAGGTGGTGGCCGACGTGGACGCCCGCCGGACGGCGGTCCTGGCGGACCTGGAACGGACCGGCCTGCGGCGGCTGCGGTCCCGGATCCGCTTCGTCCCCCGTCACCGGCGCCCCGCCCGGGTTCGCGGGCGCCTGACCCGAGCGGGCGGCTGAGCCGGGCGGTCGCGTCGGCTGGCTCGGCGGGGCGGCTGAGCCGAGTGGTCGCCCGGCGGCGGGGCGGGTGCGGCGCGGCGGGCTAGTCCGCTCGGGCGGCCGCCCGGCGGCGGGTCAGGCGCAGCACGACGAGCCACACGAGCCCGGCCGCGACGCCGCTGGCGACGGTCTGGGTGAGGGCCCATGGACAGGTCGGTCGCCCCGCCGAGGGACACCACGGGCGCCACCAGCGGCCCTACCGCATACGTGGACATGCCGATCAGCGCCGCGGCCGTGCCGGCCCGCTCCCCGTGGTCGCTCAGCGCCAGGGTGGAGCCGTTCGGGCTCATGATCCCGTAGCCGAACAGCAGCAGGGCCAGCGCGCCGACCAGGGCCGGCAGGCCGAGGTCGCCCAGGGCGGCGGCCAGTACGCCGGCCGAGGCCAGCAGCGTCCCGGTCACCCCGACCACGTACATGCGCACGGTGCCCACCCGGCGCACCGCGCCCCGGTTGAGCTGCGAGCCGAGCAGCGACATCAGCGCGTTCAGCGCGAAGAACAGGCTGAACGCCTGCGGCGTCACCCCGTACTGCTCCTGGAGGACGAAGCTGATGGAGGCCAGGTAGGTGAAGAAGGCCACCCCACCGGCGGCCGCCACCGCCAGGTAGCTGACGAACAGGCGGTCGCGCAGCACCGCGCCGAACGCCCCGACCGTGGCGGCGAGCCGGCCGGGGTGGCGCAGCGGCGGCGGCAGGCTCTCGGGCAGCAGGGTGGCCGCCATGACGACGAGCGCCACGCCGATACCGGCGAGCACCAGGAAGATGCCGCGCCAGTCCATGACGGCGGCGAGCTGCCCGCCGGCCACCGGCGCCAGGATGGGCGCCAACGCCCCGACGACCGCCAGCAGGGACAGCAGCCGGGCCAGCTCCACACCGGAGGCCATGTCCCGCGCGACGGCGAACGCGATGACGATGCCGGCCGACCCGGCCAGGCCCTGGAGGAACCGGGTCACCAGCAGGACCTCGATCGTCGGGGCCAGCGCGCACAGCGCGGAGAGCACCGCGAACAGGGCCACCCCGACCAGCAGGGGCCGGCGCCGGCCGAGCCGGTCGGACAGCGGGCCCGCCACGAGCTGACCGAGCGCCAGGCCCAGCATGCACGCGGACATGGTCGCCTGGGCGAGGCTGTCGTTGGTCTGCAGGTCGCGGGCGAGCTCGGGCAGGGCCGGCAGGTACAGATCCATGGAGATGGGTCCGAAGACCTCCAGGGCGCCGAGGACCAGCGCGGCCCGGCGCATGCTCATCACCGGCCGGCGGGCGCCGGCCGTCGGCGTGGTCACCTCGATCGCCGGGGTGGCGGCCGCGACGGGCGCGACGGCCCCGCCGCCGCTGTCGGCCCCGGGCGCGACGGCCCCGCCGCCGTCGGCGACGGGTTCGGTGCGGCCGCTCACGGCACGCGGAGGATGCGGCGCATCCAGGACAGCCGGGCGGCCGCGGCCGCCCGGGACACCTCGGCGCCGGCGGAGAACCCGGCGAAGCCGTGGTAGCCGCCGGACCACACGTGCAGCTCGGCCTGGCCGCCGGTCGCCCAGATCCGCGAGGCGTAGTCGACGGTCTCGTCGCGGAACACCTCGGCCGCCCCCACGTCGAGGTACGCCGGCGGCAGGTGCGACAGGTCGGTGGCCCGCGCGGGCGCGGCGTACGGCGACACCCGGTCGGTGCCCCGCAGCGGGCCGAGGGCGGCGTTCCACGCGGTGTCGTTGTTGGTGCGGTCCCAGGCGCCGATCCCGTCGTACTGCAGGCTGGACACGGTCTCGTTGCGGTCGTCCAGCATGGGGCACTGCAGCAGCTGCCCGCACAGCGCCGGCCCGCCCCGGTCGCGCGCCATCAGCGCGACCGCCGCACCCAGGCCGCCGCCGGCGCTCGCGCCGGTGACCAGGATGCGCGCGGGGTCGACGCCCAGCTCCGCGGCGTGCCCGGCGAACCACCGCAGGCCGGCGTAGCAGTCCTCGGCCGCGGCCGGCGCGGGGTGCTCCGGGGCGAGCCGGTACTCCACGGTCGCGGCGACCGCGCCGAACCGCAGCACGTCCTCGATGAGGCCCGCCACGCCGAAGAAGCGGGTGCCGAGGATCAGCCCGCCGCCGTGGATGCCGTAGATCCCGGGTGCGGCCAGGGTGCCGCCGCGGGGGCGCAGCACGGTGACCGCCACGGGCGGGGCCCCGGCCGGGCCGGGCACCTCGTGGTGGGTGAACTCCACCGGCCGGTCGCCGACCAGCTCCTCGATCGGCGGTACGAGGGTGGCGAAGTGCGCCCGGTTGGTGTGGATGGTGTCGGCGCGCAGCGGCACGATCTCGACCAGCTCCAGGAAGGCCGCCAGCCCCGGCTCCAGCTCGGGGTCGTAGGGCACGGGCCGGGGGCGCCGGTCGGCGGCATGAGGCACGGGCCGGGGACGCCGGTCGGGGTCATGAGGCGCGGGCCCGCGCCCGCGCCGGTCGGGGTCGTGGGGCGCGGGTCGGGGCCGCACGTCGCCGCTCACCGGTCGGCCGCCGGTGCGGTCGGCTCCGGCAGGGGCGCCAGCACGCGGCGCAGCCAGGAGGTCCGGGTGGCCAGCGCCGCCCGGGTCAGCTCCGACCGCGGGGCGTAGATGTCGAAGCCGTGGCAGGCGCCGCTCCACACGTGCAGCTCGGCGCTGCCGCCGCTGGCCCAGATCCGCATGGCGTACTCCACGTCCTCGTCGCGGAACGGCTCGGCGCTGCCGACCTCGATGAAGGCGTGCGGCAGGTTCGCCAGGTCGGTCGCCCGGCTGGGTGCGGCGTACGGGGCGGCGGTCCCCGTCCCGGCCGCGTCGCCGAGCAGCGCCGACCACCCCGCCAGGTTGGCCTCGCGGGTCCAGGTGCCCAGCCCGGCGTACTGGTGGCTGGACACGGTGCCGTTGGAGTCGTCGATCATCGGACAGAGCAGGAGCTGGCCGGCGAGGGCGGGACCGCCGCGATCGCGGGCGAGCAGCGCCACCCCGGCGGCCAGGCCGCCGCCCGCACTGCCGCCCATGACGACGATCCGGGCCGGGTCGACGCCCAGCTCGGCGGCGTGGCGCGCCGTCCACACCAGACCGGCGTAGCAGTCCTCGACGGGCGCCGGGTGCGGGTGCTCGGGGGCCAGGCGGTACTCCACGTTCACCGCCACGACGCCCAGCTGGAGCACCAGGTCGACCAGGCGCGGGTTGTCCATGTTGCGGTGGCCGACCATCATGCCGCCGCCGTGGATGTTGTACAGGCCGGGCACCGGGGCGTCCAGGTCGCGGGGGGACAGGATGGTGATCTCGAGGTCGGGGGCGCCCGCCGGCCCGGGGATGGTGCGCTCGACCACCGTGACCGGTCGGTCGCCGACCACCTCGGCGGCGGGCGGGAACATCGCCGCCATGGCGCGCCGCATGCCGGGAAGGTTCTCGGGGGTGAAGGCCGGGGCGCCGGCGCCGGTCACGGCCTCGACCACGGGGGCGATCTCCGGGTCGAAGGGGACGGGCGACGCGGACGGCACGCGCTGCACGGAC
>DATMJT010000589.1:0-8801 GCA_035553735.1 Pilimelia sp. | reverse complement strand
GGCCGGGTGGCTCGGTGGCGGGGCCGGGTGGCTCGGTGGCGGGGCCGGGTGGCTCGGCGGCCGGGCCGGGTGGCTCGGCGGCCGCCGACCGCGAGGCGGCACTGGCCGAGGCGGCCCGCCCCGGCACCCTGCGTCGTCCGGCCGGCGGGCTGGTCCCGGCGCCGCGGTCGTCCACCGAGACCGCGACCCCGCAGGGCTGACGGGACCCCGCAGGGCTGACCGGCCGTGCGGGCCGTGACCTAGCGACCGGCGTGCAGGCCGCGCAGGAAGCGCTCGGCGATCGGGACGGCCGTGTCGCTGCTGGACCCGCCCCGCTCCACGAAGACTGCGAACGCGATGTCGCCCTGCCAGCCCACGAACCAGGCGTGGGTGTGCGCCGGGTTGTCGTCGTACTCGGCCGTGCCGGTCTTGCCGTGCACCGCTCCGCCGGGCGCATCGGCCAGCGCGGTCGCCGTGCCGGTGGTGACCACCTCGCGCATCATGGCCCGCAGCGCCCGCGCCGAGTCGGCCCGCAGCTGCGGGCCGTCCGCGGCGGGCTGGGCCGGCGCGGGGTCCAGCAGCAACCGTGGCTGACGCCAGCGGCCGCCGGCGACCGCCGCCGTGGCGGCGGCCATGGCCAGCGGGCTGACCACCGTGCGGCCCTGGCCGAACGCCGCGGCCGCGCGCTCCGCCGGGGGCCCGCCCTTGGACACCTCGCCGCTGAACGCGTCCACGCCCAGGTCCCACGGCAGGCCCAGGCCCAGCGTGGCACCGGCGGCGGCCAGGCCGTCGTCGCCCAGCTTCGGCGCCAGCGCCGCGAAGGCGGTGTTGCACGAGCGGGCGAAGTCCGTGCGGAACGGCACCCGGCCCAGGCCCCCGTCCCAGGCGTTCTTGAACCGCCGACCGTCCACTGTGAGATTTTTCGGGCAGTCCACCGGTGCCTCGGGCGTCACGGCGCCGGCGTCGAGCAGACCCAGCGCCGTCACCATCTTGAACGTGGAGCCGGGCGGCACCCGGGCGGTGAACGCCAGATTGTCCCCGCCGCCGTCCGGCCCGTTGGCGGCGGCCAGCACTGCGCCGTCGGTCACCCGCAGCGCGACCAGCGCCGCCCGCCTGGCGGTGCGGCCCAGCGCGGCGTCGGCGGCCAGCTGGACCCGCGGGTCGAGCGTGGTCCTGACCGCCGCGCCGGGCTCCGGCTCGGCGCGGTGGATCTCGGTCTCCGCGGTGCCGCCGTCCGGCGTCCTGGCAACGATCAGGACCCGCTGGCCGACCCCGCCGCGCAGCCGGTCCTCGTACCGGCCCTGCAGGCCGCCGTGGCCGATCAGGTCGCCGGCCTGGTAGCGGCCGGGCCGGGCGTCCAGGTCGGCCTTCTGCACCGGCTCCACGCGGCCCAGCAGGGCGCGGGCGAATTCGCGCGTGGGCGCCAGCAGGCGCTGCTCGGTGCGGAAGACGGTGCCCGGCAGCGGGCGGATGCGGTCCCGGATCCGCCGGTACACGGCTTCGCGCAGCGTGACCACCTCGACGAACGCCTCGGGGTCGGCGGCCCGCACTCGCGCCGGCAGATCGCCCAGGTCGACCGACACGTCGACGCTGTCGAACGCCACGTCCAGGGCCTTGACCAGCGCCGGCAGGTCCGTCACGTCGCGCGGCTGGACGCCGACCACGACCACCGGCCGGGGCGCGACGATCGGTGCGCCCGTGGCGTCCGTCACCGCCGCGCGGGGGGCGGTGAGCCGGCGTACGGCCAGCGCGTCGCCCGCGGTGAGCTTCTCGTGCATCACGGCCGGCTCCCAGATGACCTGCCAGCCCTGGTCGGCCCGGCGCAGCCGTACCATGGTCGGGTAGCTCCACCGGCGCTCGCCGGGCAGCGTCCAGTCGACGGTGACCCGGGCGGTGGCCAGGTCCTTGACCACCTCCGGGTCGCCGCTCGTGGTCAGCGTCGGGGGGTGCGGCGCCAGCTCGCCGGCCAGGGACTTGATCTCGGCCGTCACCTCGGCCGCCGGGATCTTCTCGCCGGTGGGCTTGATCAGCCCGACGGCGCTCAGGTCGCCACCGCGCCACCCGGCCAGGAACCGCTGGAGCGTCTCACCGGCCTCCTCCGCTTCGCTGGAGCAGCCGGTGATCAACGTGGCGGCCACCGCCAGCGCGGCCACCGCGGCACGCGCGGGTCGGGCGGCACGCGCGGGTCGGGCGGGCTGGGTCGCGCGGGCCACGCTGTGCACGCGGGTCACCTCCGGGTCTGGGCGGACACGCCATTCTCGCCCGGACGGGCGTGATTCCGCTGCCCCGGTCGCGGGTAGAGGAAGGTCGTCGACCCGGTCGGGTCGCCGGCCGGGTCGCCGTCGATGCCGACCGGGTCGTCGTCGATCCGACGGATCTCTGCCGTCGTTGCGGCCGGCTCGCTGCCGTCGATCCGACGGAAATCCGACGGACGCGGTCGTCGACCCGACGGGCCGCGTTGGACAGGCGGACGGAGGAGCGATCGCCGAGGGCCTACGCTGAGGCCAGGCAACCCACAGCGTCGTGGGTGAGGGGAGAGAATCAGCCATGGAAGGGCACGCCGGGGCCAGTATCGACACTCTGGAGCACGAGTCGCGGGGGCCGTCGGCGCCGCCGCACCATGGCCCGGACACCGATCTGGAGGACCGCGTGCCCAACGCCGAGCACCTGGTCGCCCGCGCGGTGGCCGCGGCCCCGACGCCGGCCGACGCGGCCCTGATCGCCCGCTACTGGCGGTTCGCCCCCGACGAGGAGCTGACCGGCAGCAGCCCGACGGACCTCGCCCGCGCCGTGGCGGCGCACCGGGAGCTGGCCGCGCGGCGTCGCCCCGGGGAGCTGAAGCTGCGGATCACCGACCCCGCGCCGGGGCAGCCGCACACCGTCGTGGAGGTGGTGGCGGACGACATGCCCTTCCTGGTGGACTCCGCCACCGGGCTGCTGGGCGCACACCAGCTCGACGTACGGCTGCTCGTGCACCCGGTGCTGGTCGTCCGCCGCGACGCCGACGGGCGGCTGGTGGAGGTCTGCGCCCAGGCCGAGCCCGACGACAAGGGCGCGGGCGCCGCCCGCCACCTCGCCGACGGCGTGCTGGTCGAGAGCTGGATGCGGCTGGAGCTGGACCCGGTCCGCGACCCGGAGCTGCGCTCCGTGCTGGCCGCCGAGCTGGAGCGGGTGCTCACCGACGTGCGGGAGGCGGTCGAGGACTGGCCGAAGATGCGCCAGCGGGCGCTGTCGCTGGCCGAGGAGCTGGCGACTCCCGGGGTGGTGCCGCCGGCGGTGCCGGAGAAGGACATCACCGACTCCGTGGAGCTGTTGCGCTGGCTGGCCGAC
Source organism: Pilimelia sp. (assembly GCA_035553735.1). GTDB lineage: Bacteria > Actinomycetota > Actinomycetes > Mycobacteriales > Micromonosporaceae > DATMJT01. Next base: position 5,492 of record DATMJT010000589.1, on the reverse strand, counting down.
GACCACTTCACGTTCCTCGGCTACCGGGAGTACCGCCTGGTGGACGGCCCGTCGGGGGAGCGGCTGCTGCGCGCGGTGCCGGACACCGGACTGGGCATCCTGCGCGGCGAGCAGGCCCGGCCGCGGGTGCTCTCCTCGATGACGTCGGAGGCGTACGCCAAGGCGCTGGAGCCGCGCCTGCTGATCCTCACCAAGGCCAACTCCCGGGCCACGGTGCACCGCTCGGCGTACCTGGACTACATCGGGTTCAAGGTCTTCGACGCCGACGGCGCCGTGGTCGGGGAGCGGCGGTTCCTGGGGCTGTTCTCCTCGGCGGCGTACCGCACCAGCGTGCGGGAGCTGCCGGTGGTGCGGCGCAAGGTGGCCGAGGTGTTCGCGCGCTCGGGCCTGTCCCCACGCAGCCACTCCGGGCGCGACCTGATGGAGATCCTGGAGACCTACCCGCGGGACGAGCTGTTCCAGATCCGCACCGACGACCTCTACCAGACCGTCATCGGCGTGCTGCGCATGGCCGGGCGGCGGCAGCTGCGGCTGTTCCTGCGCCCCGACGCCTACGGCCGGTTCATCTCGTGCCTGATCTTCCTGCCCCGGGACCGGTTCACCACGGCCAACCGGCTGCGGATGCAGGAGATCCTGCTGCGCGAGCTGAACGGCATCGGGGTGGACTACACCACCCGGGTGAGCGAGTCGACCCTGGCCCGGGTGCACTTCATCGTGCGCACCGACCCGGCCAACCCGCCGCGGGTCGGGGTGGACGCCAACCTGATCGCGGAGCTGCTCGCCGACGCGACCCGGGCCTGGGACGACGACTTCCGCATCGCGCTGGAGCGCAAGCTGGGCGACGCGGCGGCCAAGCGGCTCTACGACCGGTACGCCGACGCGCTGCCGGAGGCGTACAAGGACGAGCACACCCCGTACGAGGCGGTGCAGGACCTGGCCAAGCTGGAGCTGCTGGAGGAGCCCGGCCAGCTGGAGATGCACCTGTTCCGCAAGCGCAAGGACGACGACAACGTCCGCTTCAAGGTCTACCGGTACGGGGAGCCGATGGTGCTCTCCGCGGTGCTGCCGGTGCTGCACTCCCTCGGCGTGCGGGTCATCGACGAACGGCCCTACGAGGTGCGCCGCGCCGACGGCTGCGTCTACCTCTACGACTTCGGGCTGGCCCTGCCCGAGGGGCACCTGCCCACGGCCGAGGTGCGCCCGCACGTGGAGAACGCCTTCTCCGCCACCTGGCGCGGCGAGGCCGAGGTCGACGGCTTCAACGAGCTGGTGCTGCGCGCCGGGCTGACCTGGCGGCAGGTGGTGGTGCTGCGGGCGTACGCGAAGTACCTGCGTCAGGCCGGGGCGGTGTACTCGCAGGAGTACATGGAGGCCACCTTCATCGCCTACCCGGGGCTCGCGGCGCTGCTGGTCAGCCTGTTCGAGACCCGGTTCGCCCCGCGCGGCTCCCTGTCCGCCGAGGACCGCAGCCTGCGGATCAAGGAGCTGGTCACCACGATCGGCCGGCAGCTGGACGCGGTGGGCAGCCTGGACCAGGACCGGATCCTGCGGGCGTACCTGACGCTCATCCAGGCCACCCTGCGCACCAGCTTCTACCAGCGCTCGGCCGCCCACGACGGCGGCAGGCCCAAGCCGTACGTGGCGTTCAAGCTGGACCCGCAGGCGATCCCGGAGCTGCCCCAGCCGCGGCCGAGGTACGAGATCTTCGTCTACTCGCCGCGGTTCGAGGGCGTGCACCTGCGCTTCGGCGCGGTGGCCCGGGGCGGGCTGCGCTGGTCGGACCGGCGCGAGGACTTCCGCACCGAGGTGCTGGGCCTGGTCAAGGCGCAGATGGTGAAGAACGCGGTGATCGTTCCGGTGGGCGCCAAGGGCGGCTTCGTGCTCAAGCAGCGGCCCGGCGGGGCCGGGCGCGGCGAGCCGGCGGGCCCCACCACGGCCACCGGCCCCGGCGCGGACCGGGAGGAGGCCGTGGCCTGCTACCGGCAGTTCATCTCGGCCATGCTGGACGTGACCGACAACATCGTGGGCGGGCGGATCGTCCCGCCGCAGCAGGTGGTGCGCCACGACGGCGACGACCCCTACCTGGTGGTGGCGGCCGACAAGGGCACGGCGTCGTTCTCGGACTACGCCAACGAGATCTCCCTGGCGTACGGTTTCTGGCTGGGCGACGCGTTCGCCTCCGGCGGCTCGGCCGGCTACGACCACAAACGGATGGGCATCACCGCGCGGGGCGCGTGGGAGTCGGTGAAGCGGCACTTCCGGGACATGGGCGTGGACACCCAGACCCAGGACTTCACCGTGGTGGGCATCGGGGACATGTCCGGCGACGTGTTCGGCAACGGGATGCTGCTGTCGGAGCACATCCGCCTGGTGGCCGCGTTCGACCACCGGCACGTCTTCCTCGACCCGCAGCCGGACGCGGCGACCTCCTACCTGGAGCGGCGCCGGCTGTTCGAGCTACCCCGGTCGTCCTGGGCCGATTACGACCCGGCGCTGATCTCCGACGGCGGCGGGGTCTACCCGCGCAGCGCCAAGTCGGTGCCGATCTCGCCGCAGGTGCGCGCGGCGCTGGGCCTGGGCGACGACGTGGCCGCGCTCTCCCCGCCGGAGCTGATCCGGGCCATCCTCACCGCCCCGGTGGACCTGCTGTGGAACGGCGGCATCGGCACCTACGTCAAGGCGTCGACGGAGTCGCACGCCGAGGTGGGGGACAAGTCCAACGACGCGATCCGGGTGGACGGCCGGCAGCTGCGGGCCCGGGTCGTCGGCGAGGGCGGCAACCTCGGCTTCACCCAGCGCGGCCGGATCGAGTACGCGCGCGCCGGCGGCCGGGCCCAGGCCGGGCAGCCAGGCCCGGGTGGGCGGATCTTCACCGACTTCATCGACAACTCCGCCGGTGTGGACTGCTCCGACCACGAGGTCAACATCAAGATTCTGCTGGGCGGCGCGGTGGCCGACGGCGAGCTGAGCCTGCCGCAGCGCGACGAGCTGCTGGCCGCGATGACCGACGAGGTCGCCGCGCTGGTGCTGCGGGACAACTACGAGCAGGCCCGGGTGCTGGGCAACGCGACCGCCCAGGCGCACCTGCTGCTGCCGGTGCACCGGCGGATGATCACCGACCTGGAGCGCGCCGGCCACCTGGACCGGGCGCTGGAGGCCCTGCCCGGCGACGACGAGCTGCAGGCGCGCGGCGAGTCCGGCAGCGACGGACTCACCGTGCCGGAGTTCGCGGTCCTGCTCGCCTACGTGAAGATCGTGCTGAAGCGGGAGATCCTGGCCTCGGACCTGCCGGACGACCCGTGGACCGCCGAGGTGCTCACCGGCTACTTCCCGACCCCGCTGCGCCGGCGGTTCGCCGACCGCATGCCCGGGCACCGGCTGCGCCGCGAGATCATCACCACCGCGCTGGTGAACGAGGTGGTCAACCGGGGCGGGCTGTCCTTCGTCTACCGGGCGGTGGACGAGACCGGGGCGTCGGCCGCGGACGTGATCCGGGCGTACGTGGTGATCCGCGAGGTGTACGGCCTGGACGAGCTATGGCGCTCCATCGAGGCGCTGGACAACCAGGTGCCCACCGCCGTGCAGACCGGGCTCTACCTGGAGTCCCGCCGGCTGCTGGACCGGGCGGTGCGGTGGCTGGCGTCGTCGCGCCGCTCGCCGATCGACGTGCCGGCCGAGGTGTCCCGGCTGCGCGGCGGCGTCCGGCGGCTGCTGCCCGAGCTGGAGGTCCGCTTCCGCGGCGCCGAGCGCGAGTCGCTGCTGGCCCACGCCGCGGAGCTGCGCGGCAAGGGGGTGCCGCCCGAGCTGGCCGCGCAGGCGACCCGGGTGATGTACAGCTTCGGGCTGCTGGACGTGGTGGAGGTGGCCGAGTCGACCGGCCGGGACGTGCACGAGGTCGCCGAGGTCTATTTCCTGCTCTCCGAGCGCTTCCGGGTGGACGACCTGCTGTCGCGGATCTCGGCGCTGCCGCGCGAGGACCGCTGGCAGACGCTGGCCCGCATGGCGCTGCGCTACGACCTGTACGCCGCGCTGGCGGCGCTGACCGCCGAGGTGCTGGCCTCCACGTCCGCCGACGCGGCGCCCGAGGACCGGGTGTCGGTGTGGGAGCAGGCCAACGCCACCGCGATCGCCCGCACCCGGGCGTCCATCGTGGAGTTCGAGGGCTCTCCGGGTGACCTGCCGGCGCTGTCGGTGCTGCTGCGCCAGATCCGTACCCTGGTTCGCACCTCCGCCGCCAGCTGACCCGCCGGCCCGCGGGTCGCCGGGCTGCGGCGGGCTGGCGGTGGGGCTACCCACGGCGGGCCGGCGCTGGGGCGCGCTGCCGGCGGTCGCGCCTGGCGGCGCGCGGGGCCCGCGTCAGGCGCGCAGGACGCGGACCAGGTTGACGATCTCGCGGGTGACCGGACGCAGCAGCCGCAGCCGGGACAGCGAGACCACCCGGTCCACGAGGGGGACCGCCGCGTCGATCAGCGCGCGGGTGCGGGCCTGTCCGGGCGAGCGGTCGTGCACCCAGTAGAGCACCACCCCCAGGTAGCCCAGCCACAGCAGCTCCGGCAGGTCCTGGGCCAGCTCCGGGTCCACCCTGGCCGTCGAGCCGGCGACCGTCTCGCGGAACAGCGCGATGGCGGCTTCGCGCGAGGGCGAGGACTCCGCCGAGAACGGGCTCAGCGGCGAGGTGGGCTCCGCCGCGGTCTTGAAGAACGTGGCGGCGAAGGCGTGGTACGGGGTGTTGGTGTCGATGCCGGCGTGCAGCACGCCGCGCAGCCGGGCCGCGAAGTCGGTCTCCCGGGCCAGCACCTGGGCCGCCGCGGCCCGGTGCCCGGCGTTGACGTCCAGGTAGAACTCCTGGATCAGGTGTTCCTTGGACGGGAAGTAGTAGTACGCGTTGCCGACCGCCACCCCGGCCTCGCGGGCGATGGCGCGCATCGTGGTCTTGGCGTACCCGTGCTCCCGGAACAGCCGCATGGCGGTGTCCAGGATCAGCCGCCGGGTCTGCTCGCCGCGTGCGGTCGCCGGCTCACCGGCAGCGGTCGTCGGTGCACTGGGCTTGTTCATCACCGCCACGGTAACCCTCGTCGCCGGCCGGATCCGCCGGCCGGCGGGTGCGCTCGCGGACGGCCGAGGCGGCCCGGATCAGCCGCCGGGCCACCGGCAGCAGCCTCGGCGTGGCGAGCCGCTCGGCCAGCCCCCGGTAGCCGGCCAGCGCCCACAGGCAGGCCAGCCAGGCGCCGTCCCCGACGTACACCTCGCCGGTGCGGGCGACGACCGTGAGCTGGAACAGCGTCGCGTCGTGTTCCAGCCCCGGGAAGGCCCGGCGGGCCGCGGCCGACCCGGCCGGCACGAAGTCCAGGGGTACGAGCTGGTCGCGGGCGGCGAGCCAGCGCCGGGCGGCCCGGCAGAGCGGGCAGCCGGCGTCGTAGAGGACCGTGAAGCCGGCCGCCCCACCCGCCCCGGGCCGGGTGGGACGACCGGTGGCCCGGGGCGGGTGGGGC
>DATMJT010000588.1:0-5369 GCA_035553735.1 Pilimelia sp. | reverse complement strand
CCGGGCTGCCCTGGGGCCTGGGGGTGGCCGCCGGCTTCCTGCGCGGCGTGGCCACGCCGGTGACGGTCCCGGTGCCCTGGCTCACCGGCACGGCGGTCGCCGCCACCGCCGCGGCGGTGCTCGTCGGGGCGGTCTTCGTGCCCGTGGGGGCCCGGCCGCTGCGCCGGTCATGACGGGGCGTGCGCCGCCGCGGCGGACCGGGGGCTGACCGGATTGGCGGGCTTTGCGCCGGAAGGCGGCCGCTGGCCGGTTGACGGGGGACCGGACGTTGGTCAGACTTCACCCGCTGGCCAGGCCGCAACCCGGTCAGCCGGTGGCGATGCTCCGCGACGCACGTACGATGGGGCTTGGTCACCGACGGATCACCACCGACCAACTGGAGTTTCCCATGGGCGCCCTCAAGCCGTGGCACATCGCCGTTCTCGTGGTCGTGCTGATCCTGCTGTTCGGCGCGAAGCGGCTGCCCGACGCGGCCCGGTCGCTCGGCCGATCGCTGCGGATCATCAAGGCCGAGACCAAGGGCCTGGCCGACGACGACAAGGACCTGGCCGAGAAGGCCGACGCGCAGGCGGCCCGGCAGCCGCTGCCGCCGCAGCCGGCCACCCCGCCCGCAGGCTCCGGCCAGTCGGCGCCGCCGGTCGTGGACCCGGTGCAGCGGGTCCGCGAGCACTGATCCCCGAGCGCTGATCCACGCGTCCACCGCCGTCCGCCCCGGCCCGCGAGGAGATCATGGCCTTCGCACTGCGTCGCCGCGGCCCGAGCGCCTTCGAGCGGGCCGCCGACGGCTCGATGACGCTCGTCGAGCACCTGCGGGAGCTGCGTAACCGTCTGTTCTGGGCTTCGATCGGCCTGCTGGTCGGCTTTGTGGTGGGTTTCGTCTTCGCTGAGCGGGTGTTCGACCTGCTGGCGCAGCCGTACTGCAACCTCCCCCAGATCCGGCAGGCCAACGGCAAGTGCGCGGGCTTCCTCCAGCTCAACCCCGCCGACGGCTTCATCATCAAGCTGAAGATCGCGCTGTGGCTCGGCATCGTGGTCGGCGCACCGGTGTGGCTCTACCAGCTCTGGGCGTTCGTCGCCCCGGGTTTGCACCGGCACGAGCGCAAGTGGGCGTACGTGTTCACCGGCATCGCGGTGCCGCTGTTCGCCGGCGGGGTCGCCCTGGCCTACTTCGTGGTGGACAAGGGCCTGGCCTTCCTGCTCGACGCCGGCGTCACCAACCCCGACCGGCTCGAGGTGACCGGGTACATCTCCTTCGTCACCACCATGCTGCTGCTGTTCGGCGCCGGGTTCGAGTTCCCGCTGCTGCTGCTCATGCTCAACTTCACCGGGGTGGCCAGCGCCAAGCGGATGCTCGGCTGGTGGCGCCCGGTGGTCTTCCTGTGCTTCGCCTTCGCCGCGATCGCCACCCCGGACCCCGGCCCGTTCGGGATGACGCTGCTGGCCCTGTCGCTGTGCCTGCTGTACTTCCTGGCGCTCGGGGTGGCGTTCCTCAACGACCGCCGCCGGGCCCGCCGTGACGCCCGCTACGCCGACCTGGACGACGACGAGGCGTCCCCGCTGGACTACCGGCCCGACGAGATCTCCGCCGGCGATCCGGTGGAACTGCCGGCGCCGGTGCCGGCCCCGCTTCCCCTGGACCGCCGCTTCGACGAGGACACCACCTGACCGGCGCGCCCTGAGCGGTCGTCGCGCCCGCCGCGACCCCGGCTCGGCGTCGGCCGCGGCCGCCACCCGCCTCAGCGCGGCCCCGACGGGCAGCCGGCCAGCCGCAGGGCGGCGTCCAGGCCATTGGCCCGGCCCGGGCCGGCGGCGGGCAGCAGCAGGGTGGCGCAGCCGGCCGCCACGGCGCCCGCGTCGGCGGGGGAGTCGCCCACCATCAGCGCCTGCTCCGGGTCGACGCCGAGCAGCCCGCACGCCCGCAGGAAGATCGCCGGGTCGGGCTTGCAGCGGCCGATCTCGTAGGACAGCGCCCACGCGTCCACCAGCTCGGCCAGGCCCCAGGCGCGGAACAGCGGCCGGATGTCGAAGCCGATGTTGCTGACCACCGCGACCCGGGTGCCGGCGGCGCGCAGCCCGCGCAGGGTGTCCGCGGTGTCGGCGTAGGGCAGCCAGCCCTCGGGGCGGCGCAGCCGCTCGTACAGCGCCTCGGCCAGGCCGTCGACCCCGCAGTCCACGGTCGCCGCCAGCCCGGTGTACGCCGCCCGGTGCGCCCGCTCGTCCAGGTCCCGGTCGGCCCACACCTCCGCCAGGTGCGGCGGCACGCGGTGGGGCAGCGGCCCGCCGGCCCGCCCGGCGGTGAGCAGCCGGTCGGCCAGCACGGTGGCGCGGGCGCGCTCCAGCGTCACGCCGCAGCTTTCGGCGGCCCGGCTGACCCAGGCGACCGGCTCCTCGACCTGCGCCAGGGTCCCGTGGAAGTCGAACAGCACCGCCGCCACCCGGCGGTGCGGCGGTTCGGCGGTGTCCGGCACGCGAAGCACCCTACCGAGTCCCGCATTCGCCCCAAGACGGACGCCGCCGTACCGGCGCCCCACCACGTCTGGTACACGGGCCGATGACGGTGCGTCGCCCGCGGGGCAGTGCCGTCGCCGCGGCGGCGACCCGCCGGCTGCGCGCGCGTCGCCGTTGCCGGTGCCGCCCGCCGCCACCCACTAGCCTGATAGGCATGACGAGCCCCGCCGAGCGGTACGCCGCGGCCCGCCGGCGGGCCGCCGACGCCGCCCGCTATCCGGCGCTGGAGGACTTCGCACTGGATCTCGGCTTCGACCTCGACGACTTCCAGCGCGCCGCGTGCCAGGCGCTGGAGCGCGGCAGCGGGGTCCTGGTCTGCGCGCCGACCGGGGCCGGCAAGACGGTGGTGGGGGAGTTCGCCGTACACCTGGCGCTGCGCGGCGGCGCGCCCGCCGCCGGACCGCAGCCGGCGAGCGTCCCCGCGCGCAAGTGCTTCTACACCACGCCGATCAAGGCGCTGTCCAACCAGAAGTACCACGACCTGGTCCGCCGGTACGGTGCGGCGCGGGTGGGCCTGCTGACCGGCGACAACGCGATCAACGGCGACGCCCCGGTGGTCGTGATGACCACCGAGGTGCTGCGCAACATGCTCTACGCCGGCTCGGCCAGCCTGGGTGGCCTGGCGTACGTGGTGATGGACGAGGTTCACTACCTCGCCGACCGGTTCCGCGGCGCGGTCTGGGAGGAGGTGATCATCCATCTGCCGGCCTCGGTGACCCTGGTCTCGCTGTCGGCGACGGTCTCCAACGCCGAGGAGTTCGCCGACTGGCTGGTCACCGTGCGCGGCCGCACCGAGGTGGTGGTCAGCGAACACCGGCCGGTGCCGCTGTGGCAGCACATGCTGGTCGGCCGGCGGATGTTCGACCTGTTCCACGACGCCGACGCCGCCCGCAAGCACGACGTGCACCCCGAGCTGCTGCGCTACACCCGCGAGGTGGTGCGCCGGCTGGACGTCGGCGACCACCGCGGCGATCCGCGCGGCCGCCGCGGGCGGCGCTGGCTGCCCCCGCCGCGCCCCGACACCGTGGAGCGGCTGGACCGCGAGGGCCTGCTGCCGGCGATCCTGTTCATCTTCAGCCGGGCCGGCTGCGACGCGGCGGTGCAGCAGTGCCTGCAGGCCGGGCTGCGGCTGACCACGCCGGATGAGCGCGCCGAGATCCGCCGGATCGTGACCGAGAAGACCGCCGCGATCCCCGGGGAGGACCTGTCGGTCCTGGGCTACTGGGAGTGGCTGGACGGCCTGGAGCGCGGCCTGGCCGCGCACCACGCCGGCCTGCTGCCCACCTTCAAGGAGGTCGTCGAGGAGCTGTTCGTCCGCGGCCTGGTCAAGGCCGTGTTCGCCACCGAGACCCTGGCCCTGGGCATCAACATGCCGGCGCGCTGCGTGGTGCTGGAGCGCCTGGTGAAGTTCAACGGCGAGGCGCACGTCGACCTCACGCCGGGGGAGTACACCCAGCTCACCGGGCGGGCCGGGCGCCGCGGCATCGACGTCGAGGGGCACGCGGTGGTGGTGTGGTCGCCGGAGGTCGACCCCCGGCACGTCGCCGGCCTGGCCTCCACCCGCACCTACCCGCTGCGGTCCAGCTTCCGCCCGTCCTACAACATGGCGGTGAACCTGGTCGGCGCCGTGGGCGCGCAGCGGGCCCGGGAGCTGCTGGAGTCCTCGTTCGCGCAGTTCCAGGCGGACCGCTCGGTGGTGGGCCTGGCCCGGCAGGTGCAGCGCAACGCGGCGACCCTGGCCGCGTACGACGCCGAGCTGACCTGCCACCACGGCGACTTCACGGAGTACTTCGCGCTGCGCGTCGCGGTCGCCGACCGGGAGAAGGCCCTGGCCCGGCAGGGCGCGGCGCAGCAGCGGGCGGCCGCGGTGACGTCGCTGGAGCGGCTGCGCCCCGGCGACGTCATCCAGGTGCCCGGCGGCCGCCGCGCCGGGCTGGCCGTTGTGCTGGATCCGGGCACGGGCGGGTTCGGCGAGCCGCGGCCGCTGGTGCTCACCGAGGACCGCTGGGCTGGACGGGTCTCCGCCGCCGACTTCGCCACCCCGGTCGAGCCGCTGGCCCGGGTGCGGCTGCCGAAGCACTTCAACCACCGGTCTCCGGCGGCCCGGCGCGACCTGGCCGCGACGCTGCGCGCCGCCGAGGTGGACCGCCGGGCCGGTCACCGCCGCGGTCGCGGCCGCGGCAACGGCGAGGACACGGAGCTGGCCGAGCTGCGCGCGGCGCTGCGCCGGCACCCGTGCCATGCCTGCGCCGAGCGGGAGGAGCACGCCCGCTGGGCGGAGCGGCGCTGGCGGCTGGCCCGGGACACCGACGCGCTGCGGGCCAAGGTCAGCGGCCGGACGGGGTCGCTGGCGCGCACCTTCGACCGGGTGTGCGGCCTGCTCACCGCCCGGGGCTACCTGACCGCCGACGGCGAGGTGACCGCGGCCGGGCGGATGCTGGCCCGGATCTGGACGGAGGCCGACCTGCTGGTCGCCGAGGCGCTGCGCCGCGGCGTCTGGGACGGGCTCGGGCCGGCGGAGCTGGCCGCCGCGGTCTCGGTGGTGCTGTACGAGGCCCGCCGCGACAGCGACGACCGGGCGTCGGTGCCGCGCGGGCCGGTCGGCGACGCGGTGGACGCCGTCGCCGCGCTGTGGACCGAGATCGAGGCGGACGAGGCGGCCCGGGGCCTGCAGCTGACCCGCGAGCCCGACGCCGGTTTCGTGTGGCCGATGTACCGGTGGGCCCGCGGGGAGCCGCTGGCCAAGGTCCTCGGCAGCGGCCACAACCTGGACGGCGACATGCCCGCCGGCGACTTCGTGCGCTGGGCGCGGCAGGTGGTCGACCTGCTCGGGCAGCTGGCCGACGCGGGCCCACCGGTAC